>CAZBZA010000178.1:0-6415 GCA_964495865.1 uncultured Lentimicrobiaceae bacterium | reverse complement strand
ATTCTCGAGAGCGGTGAAAGCAGGAAAACGCACCTATTTTTTTGATGTTAAAAGCACACGCGACAAAGAGCTTTACATAACTATTACAGAAAGCAAAAAGCGATTTGACAACGCGCTGGGCAAGTTTGTGTATGATAAGCATAAGATATTTCTGTATCAGGAAGATTTTGAAAAATTCACTCATGGTCTTCAGGATGCATTCAGTTTTATTGAAACCGGCAAAGAACCACCCGAAAGAGTTTACAAAGAAATCAGGCGACTTTCGGACATCGAAAATACCGACCATAGCGGTAGCAGGGAAACCACAGAATAATACCTGCTGATATCTGTTACTGGTTATTTAGTTATAATTCAACCAGTTTACAGCATACAATTCAGAACTTAAAAACTTATTAACACGGGTTCAAAATGGCTTTTGCTTTTTAGTACCTTTGCAAGCTATTACACATGATGGGGTTATAATAAAAATATTTATTATATTCTCACAATACACTGATTTCAAGCACATTAATTTTAATAATACTTTTACGAATGGGAAAAATAATATCCATTGCAAACCAAAAAGGCGGAGTTGGAAAAACCACAACCGCTATCAATCTTGGTGCTGCTCTGGCTGTATTGGAGTTTAAGACATTGATCATTGACGCTGATCCGCAGGCAAATGCTACTTCAGGAGTTGGTTTCGATCCCAAAACAATCAAAACCAGCATTTACGAGTGCATTATCGAAGAGGTTGAAGCTAAAAATATTATACTAAGTACGGAAACGCCCAACCTTTTCCTGTTACCTGCTCATATCGACCTGGTTGGCGCTGAAATTGAAATGATCAACCTTCCAAACCGTGAAATTATGATGCGGAAAGTGGTTGAAAAACTCCGCGACGACTACGATTTTATAATAATCGATTGTTCCCCCTCACTTGGTTTGGTAACCATAAATTCGCTGGTTGCCTCCGATTCGGTTATCATACCTGTACAATGCGAGTATTTTGCTCTTGAAGGATTAGGCAAATTACTGAATACCATTAAAATAGTGCAATCACGACTGAATCCAAAACTCGATTTCGAAGGCATACTTTTAACCATGTACGATGGACGCTTACGCCTCTCGAACCAGGTAGTTGAGGAAGTAAAAACTCATTTCCAGGATATGGTTTTCAATACAATAATTGCACGCAATACAAGACTTGCCGAAGCACCAAGTTATGGACTTACCGTTTTAATGCATGATGCAGGCAGTACAGGAGCTATGAATTACTTAAACCTTGCACGCGAAGTATTGCAAAAGAACAACATGACTACCCTTACACAAGATCAGAAAGAAATAAAGGTTCAGGACTAATGGCAATTCAGAAAAAGACAGGATTAGGTCGTGGATTGAGCGCAATACTCGAAAGTCCCGAAACCGATATCACCTCCAAAGACATTTCGGGTAATTATGTGGCCGGGGCTATTGCAAACCTGGCGATTGATAAAATTGAAACCAATCCGTTTCAACCCAGGGAAGATTTTGATGAATCAGCTTTGGCTGAACTCGCGCAATCCATTCTGGAACAAGGCATTATACAGCCGCTTACCGTCAGGAAAATGGGATACGACAAGTATCAGCTTATTTCGGGAGAGCGTAGGTTCAGGGCTTCAAAAATTGCCGGTATCGCTTCAATTCCTTGTTACATAAGAGTTGCCAACGATGAGCAGATGCTCGAGTGGGCGCTGATCGAAAACATTCAGCGCGAAAACCTGAATGCCATCGAAATAGCCATCAGCTACAACAGACTTATTGAGGAATGCAGTTTAACGCAGGATGAACTCAGCAAGAAAGTTGGGAAAAACCGCACTACGGTTACCAATTATATGCGCCTGCTGAAATTACCAGCCGAAGTTCAGGCAGCTCTGAGGTCAGGCGCCATCAGTATGGGGCATGCACGTTCAGTAATAAATGTTGACGACGAGCAGAAACAGCTTGTAATTACCCGAAAAATCATTGCTGAAGAGTTATCCGTCCGCGAGGTGGAAAAACTGGTCCGCCAGCTCGATAAAGTAATTGCTCCTGTTGTAAAACCAGGCAAAACAGCTCTTCCTTTAAAGTATGAATCAATGAAAGATTCAATACAGGAGCGCCTGAACCGCAAAATTGAATTAAAACGGACACCAAAGGGAAAAGGAACCATCACCATTCCATTTGCATCGGACGACGATTTGCAGGCCATTATTTCAAAGCTAGGAATTGAATAATTAAAGTGATTAAAGCATCAGTATATAATAGTAATAATCAAACACAAAGTCTGCCGGTTCCTTTTTCACAAAAGGCCTGCGGACTTTATTTAGTTTTAGTGCTTATACTTATCTTACCTGTTTTAACCGGGAATAATCTTTACGCACAGGACACCGCAACCGTTAAAAAAGATACCGCAACCAAAGACTGGAAAAAGGAACATTCGCCGCACAAAGCAACCATTTACGCATTGGTGCTGCCGGGTTCAGGACAAATATACAACCACAAATACTGGAAAGTTCCGATCGTATATGCCGGTTTTGCAACCTGTATCTATTTTATAACCATAAATACCAAATATTATAATGACATTAATGAAGCTTACATATATGAATCGGTTACAAAAAAAATTGAATACCCTCCTACCTGGCCCAATCTTTTTCACCCTATACCAGCTCCTCCTAACGAATGGGCTACTAAGAATTATTCCGAATCTCAATTAAAACAAGGCCGTGATGAATACCGGCGAAGGCTCGAAATATCTTATATCTTTACCGGGGTTTGGTATATTCTCACCGTTGTTGATGCAGTAGTGGATGCCCATTTTTTCGATTACGATATCAACGAAGATCTTTCCCTTCATGTGAGACCATGGGTTCCGGTGCTGGGAACAACTACTAATGCTTTCGGTACACCATCAGGCGTTAATTTCACATTACGATTCTGATACAAAAAACTGATACCTGAGCCCGAAATGCATTTAAACTTTAAAGTTCAGACTCATAAAACTGTTAGTTCAATCTGATTCATTTTAAAAAATCCGGATTATGAAAATAGCGCTTCTCGGTTATGGTAAAATGGGCCACGAGCTTGAAAAAAAAGCTATTGAAAGCGGTCACTCAATCGGACTTATACTCGATAATGAAAATGATTGGGCTGATAAAGCACATTTATTAAAAGAGTGTGATGTAGCTATTGAATTTTCAGTTCCTGCTGTTACTTTCGACAATATGCGCCGCTGTTTCGAAAACCGCGTACCTGTAGTTGTTGGTACAACAGGATGGTATGGCAGATTTGATGAAATAACAGATTTGTGTAAACGAAATGAAGGAACACTTTTTTATGCTTCAAACTTCAGTATCGGGGTTAATATTTTTGCGGAAATCAACCGTAAACTGGCATCTATGCTCGAAGCATATCCAATGTATTCGCCTTCGATGATTGAAATACATCACACTCAGAAACTCGATGCGCCAAGCGGAACTGCTATTACATTGGCAAATGACATTATAAAGAAAAACCAGCGTTACAAAAATTTCACTATGGATGTTGCGAAAGCAGGTGAAATTCCGGTAGCCGCTATACGCGAAGGAAATGTAACCGGCACACATACAATTACCTGGAGCTCCGAAATTGACAAGATTACAATTACGCATGAAGCCATGAACAGACAAGGTTTTGTTATGGGAGCCCTTATGGCAGCATCATGGATACAAGGTCGCAAAGGAGTATTTACCATGCAGGATATGCTTAAACTCTGATACTAAGAATTGTGGGTTACTAATCAACCGGGCTTTTAACACATTTTAACGATACGAGTACCTTAAACCTGTAACTTTTGACAGATATTTGCGCCAAAGTCATATTGCTGTAAGTCGCAAAAAGTGAAACACATACCTTTACTCTGAAACTTTTACAACCGGTTTATCACAAAACAATCAATATAAAACAACAATTAAATCAAGCCTCTCATGGATCTGATGACAATTTTACTGCTGGTAATCATTCTTTTCCCAATGTTGAATTACTGGGTATTCAACGATGCCGGAGTTGAAGGATACAAAGCGCTGATACCATTTTACAATTACTACATCTGGCTGCAGGTAATCGGAAAGCCCTGGTGGTGGCTTATTTTAATGCTGGTTCCTTTTATCAACTTCTTTATGATCATGCTTATGCTTGTGCAAACCGCAATAAGTTACGGCAAAAATGATTTAGGGTCGCAAGCACTGGCAGTTTTAGTTCCCTTTGTTTACATTCCTTACCTGGGTATTTCGGAAAAGGAAAAATATATCAAACCCGAAAACAGGGTCAGAGTTAAGAAATCGCAGGTCCGCGAATGGACCGATGCCATTATTTTCGCCGTTGTAGCAGCATCAATTATTCGGATTTTTATGATTGAAGCTTATACAATTCCAACTTCATCGATGGAGAAATCGATGCTCGTAGGCGATTTCCTTTTTGTGAGCAAACTGAGTTATGGACCAAAACTCCCTAATACTCCGCTTGCATTTCCGTTTGTTCATCATACAATGCCATTAACAAAATTCACCAAATCATATGTTGAATGGATCAAATGGCCTTTCTACCGTTTTCCGGGCACTACTACCATTAAACACAACGATGTGGTGGTTTTTAATTATCCTGATGGCGATACGGTTGCCCTGAAACAACAAAACCAGAGTTATTACGGATTGGTTCGGCAGGTTGGACGCGAAAGAGTTTGGAATGATAAATACAATTTTGGCGATATTGTAGCCCGTCCTGTTGATAAGCGCGAGAATTACATCAAACGATGCGTCGGGTTACCCGGCGATACCATTCAGATTAAGGATGAAGTTGTTTTTATAAATGGGAAACAAGTTGAAATTCCAAATTTGTCACAGTTCATGTACATCGTTAAAACGGATGGAAACCCGATTAACCGCAGGATTTTGAAACAACTTGATATTACTGAGGAAGTTCAGATGACGGAATCAGGCGACCAGGTGCTTACCCTAACGCAGGAATCAGCTGACAAACTGAAACAACTCCCAAATGTTAGAGCCGTAGAGAAAATTGTACAACCAACCGGTTTCTGGCAACCATACATTTTCCCCTTCGATTCGAGCTATGCCTGGAACGTGGATAATTTCGGTCCGCTATACATACCGAAGGCCGGGGCAACCGTTCAGTTAACTCTTGCTAACCTTCCATTGTATGAAAGGATAATAAATGCCTATGAACTCAATACACTTGAAGTTAAAAACGGTAAAATTCTCATTAATGGCAAAGAATCAACTTCCTATACTTTTAAACTCGATTATTACTGGATGATGGGCGATAACCGCCACAACTCGGCTGACAGCCGTTTCTGGGGATTTGTCCCTAGCGATCATATCGTTGGGAAAGCTGTTTTTGTATGGCTGTCGCTCGATAACAACAAAACGCTGTTCGACGGCAAAATAAGATGGAATAAATTGTTCCGGACTGTTAAATAAATTTAATAATTGCTCACCCTGAGAGAATGGTACAATTTATGCAACAATACTCCGTTCACTCTTTTTAATGTAAATCATAAAAAACGATAACCTACCTATGAAACGTAAAATCGCAATTGCCATCCTACTTTTCTGCCTTCCGGTGGCAGTAATTTTCGCACAGGGAAATACTAAAAAGTTCACCGGGACCATTACTTACCGCATTACTTATCCAGCATCATCGAGTAATCCAATGATGGCTTCGCTGCCAACTACCATTGAGATGCAGATATCAGGAAACAAAGCCCGGACAGAATTTACACTGCCTTTCGGTAAAAACACATACATTATCAATGGCGACGATTTTACCGTAACACGCCTGGCTGAAATGGAAAGCGGTAATTATTTTGTAAAAAAAACCAGGGAAGATTTTGTGATGAAAAATACTCCTATGATTGTTCCGTTGAGAGAAACCAAAAGTATTGCCGGTCAAAACTGCAAAGCTTCGGAAATTAACTTTGTAAACGGCGATAAATCAACAAAATCGAAGATTTATTATTCCGATGAGTTAGGAACAAACAATATTTATTTTAACACCGATATCAGGTCGATAAGCGGAATAATGCTCGAATTCGAATACAATCTGATGGGGATTCCTGTTCAGCTTACTGCAATATCTGTAAGTCCTGGACGGGTTTCGAACAAACTTTTCGAAATTCCATCGGGTTACACCGAAACCACAGATGCTAAATTGCGCGAACTGAGAGGTCCGATTAAGAATTAAGCTAAAAACCTTTAGACCACAGGCAGACCTTTTTCATATTTGAAGAAGGTCTGTTTTTTTGTTCCGGATCAAGGAATAAAGTATTCGCAAAAATTCATATTTTTGCACATTGACACACGAAATCCCATTTTGCCATAAGGCAGCCTAAAAGCCACTTACCGATTTATCTGATATAAAA
>CAZBZA010000177.1:0-6422 GCA_964495865.1 uncultured Lentimicrobiaceae bacterium | reverse complement strand
TGCACCATCGAGCCCTTTGGCAATAAAAACCTCTCTGGCTGCATTAAGTATTTGATTTTCTGTGTTTTCTAAAACAACATTCATTATTCTGATGGTTTAATTATTTGGTTTAACTACATGATTTAACCAAACGGTCAAAATTAAGACAATAAATATCAGAATTTACAAAGCTCATAAAATAAATTGGGCCAGTACAAGAATTCCCGAATAATTGTATTTTTACTACATTCAAAAGTGACAAATGAACCGGCACCTTCTGTATTTATGTATTTGTCTGGCAATTACTAATATTTCGGTATATAGCCAGGAAGCTGGTTTTAATTGTCCCGATACGGTTTGTGTAAATGAGGACATCGACATTTTGAATCTTTCAACTGGAGGAAGTACCTTTTACTGGAATTTTTGTTCAGGAAACCTTGCTACTTCACCTGCAGGAGTTAACCTTGGGAACACTGGTAAACTGAATGGTCCCGTTTATTCAGCTATTGCACGGGACGGGGATAATTACTTCGTGTTTATAACAAACGTAAACGACGGTACTCTTACACGACTTTCCTTCGGGCCTAACCTCACGGGCACACCCGTTGCTACTAACTTAGGTACTTTAGGCGAATTGAAAAAAAACATAGAAGGCCTTACAATTACAAAGGACAGTGTAACCGGAAACTGGTTTGGAATGATTGCCGGCGGCGAAAACCGTCATCTGTTGCGGCTTAGTTTTGGAAACAATTTAAGCAATACTCCTGTAGCAGCCAACCTGGGCAATATTTCAGATAAAATGAGCTACACGCATACTATTTACACATTTTACGAAAGTGGTAACTGGTATAGCCTGATAGGAAATTCGGATTTAAACACACTAATCAGGCTGAATTTCGGAAATAGCCTGGTTAATATTCCAACAGCAACTGACTTGGGAAACATTGGCAATTTAAATGAACCAGTCGGTTTTTATCCGATACAGGATAATGGAACATGGTATTTATTTATAGTGAATAAAAAGGACAATTCGTTATCAAGGTTAAATTTCGGTTCTTCGTTGCTAAATACCCCAACAGGAGTTAAACTGGGAAATCCGGGAGGAAATTTAAATGCACCCCGTTCGATAACAATCCTGCGCGACTGTGGGCAGGTGTTCGGCTTTATCGTAAACGAAATCCCTGATGATATTGTGAGACTAACTTTTCCAAATGGATTGCTTAGCGTTCCAACTACTGAATCTTTAGGTAACATTGCAGGATTTTCGTTCCCTCACCATATATCTGAACTTTTCAGGGTTGGAGATTCTCTTTACACTTTTATTCTAAATGTTGATAATAACAGCATTTCCAGACTTTGTTTTGCCGGCTGCAACAGCGCATCTGTTTCGTCGTCCAAGCTTTTCAATCCACCTGCATTCGCCTACAATGCCCCGGGAACATACAACGTAAGCCTGGTTGTTAACGAAGGCATGCCATCACAATCAAACACCTGCAAAGAAATTGTGGCAGTCGGTGCCACAAAACCTTCAATTACCGGCGATACAGCTTTATGCACAGGGGAAGTTCTTAGTCTCGGTTCCATAGCTGATAGCGGCAGCCTATATAAATGGGCTGGACCGAATGGATATTCTGCATCTAATGATAAACTACTTATTCCGGATGTTGATACCAGTTATTCCGGTTGGTACACCTTAATCACTTCATTATCCGGTTGTGAGAGCGAAGTAAGCGGTAAAAATATTATAGTGATACAAAAACCCCTGGTATATCTTGGAAATGATACGACCATTTGTCAGGGTCAAGCGCTTCTTCTAGATGCAGGAAACACTGGCAACATTTTTAGCTGGAGTACTGGCGCTAATACACAAACAATTCCGGTGAACTATCCCGGTGAATACTTTGTTTCTGTCAGTAATGGCATTTGCACGGTAACTGACACGATTAAAATAAATGATTGTGGTTCTGATTTATGGTGTCCAACCGCTTTCACGCCAAATAACGATGGTCTTAACGATAGTTTCCACCCGAAGTGCCAGGGTTTTTTAAGTTCTTATCAGATCAAAATATACAACCGTTGGGGACAGCAGGTTTTCGAATCGAACTCTCTGGATATTAACTGGGAGGGCAACTATAACGGCACCCCTTGCCCGGGTGAGCTGTATACCTATTATATAACCTATTCCATTGAAACAGAACCCAATAAGATAATACTAAAAGAAAAAAGGGGATCAGTTACGCTTGTGAGGTAAAAGCAAAAAACGTATTATATCTGTTCGCTGACGAATATATTTCAACAGAAATATCCTGTTAATCTTTCGGTTTAACTGTATCAGTAAATTCTGCTCCCCAAATTATCGATTCAAGCTGCCTTACGTAATTGCGTTTCGATTTGTTCGGATAGTAAACGTATCCATCAAAAACAACAATCCGCTGGCGTGGGGCATCAACTATGGTATAATTTACAAAAGGGCCACCCATAAAATCGCCTTCAGTCCGCCACAAACCGCGTGTTTCGAGTGCAAAAAGTCCTTTGAAAATTACTTTCCTGGATTCAGGTTCATAATACTTTCGCTCGGTTGTCATATACGAGCCCTCAATCGGCCCCGGAACATAAAGTTTTGTGTACCGGTCGCGTGCTGCCAGCACAGCTTCAGGCGACATCTGAGCCGTATCCTTGTATGGAAAAATGTAAATCATAAGTCCTAGTCCCATAGTGGTACTTTCCGAACGCAACCACATGAAATCACTCATTTTCTTGGCCTTATAAAAATCGTTGGAAACTACCATTTTAATACCAAACGTATCGGCAAGGGTTTTTTCAATTTCCAGATTCCGGCTCAGCGCATTCTGGGCACTGAAACGTGCACGCTCATTTTGGGCAAACAATTCCCTTACAGCCTCACTATTTTTAGCGAAAATATTGATCAGGGCCGTATCCGAAGCTGCTTTCATTTTAATAACGCGTTGCGGTTGCGACCACACATTTTTTAGTGTTTCGACCTTACTTTTCTTGTATTCAGGTTTGATATCAACAATCAGAACATTGCGGTGTGTTTGCAGGAAACGGGAAAAATCTTTTTCCGGAATGTTGATAAGCGTATATTCAGGTTCTGCTTCAGGCAAACCAGCCATCGACTGCATTAAAACGGCTTTAATCGTATCACCTATCGGGCCGTTCCACACAGTTTTACTGCAAACGACTATTATTTCCGATCCACGGCCCGTTGAGTTTGGGCCTTTGGTTTTGCTTTCGGCACATGACGAAATGATCAGCGCGGCAACTAATACAAAAACTGAATTTCTAAACCACATCATGCTATACACCAAATTATTAATTATCTTGATCGCTGAAGCAACCGGTCTTTTAGCCTGCAGGCAATATTAATTTAATCTTCTGACCTACTTTAAGCCCTGCACTTCCACTGATTTTATTCCATTCTTTCAACTGATCAATAGTAACACCATCATACTTTTGCGATATGCTCCAAAGTGAATCACCAGGTTTAACCGTATAATAAACGAGTTTCAGATCCCCTTCGGGTTTATTGGGGTTCTCTTTGGGCGTAGTTTTCTGCACAGTTGTTTTTGAATCATTATCACCAACGGGATTTACCCTAAGTTTCTGACCTACAATAATATTATTGCTTTCAAGCGAATTCCACGCAATAAGATCGCTCATGCTTACGCTGTAATCCTCAGAAATTTTTGAAAGAGATTCGCCTTTAGAAACAGTATGGTATTTCGCTTTTACAGAATTATCAGGGGAATTCGATAATTTATTATCCTTTTCACTTTTTTCGGAAGTTGCTACTTCTTCGTAAACAACAACTTTTCCCGGAGCATTAACCCTGAGTTTCTGTCCTATCATCAGGTTATTGCTTTTTAGTTTATTCCATGTCATCAGGTTTTTGGTCGTAACCTTATATTTTCCTGCTATCAAACCAAGACTTTCTCCCTTTTTAACTGTGTGAATCTTAGGTTTAACTTCAGTGGTAACGGCTTTCTTAACAACTGATACTTCTGCTTTTTCGGTATTGGCTGAATCAGATTTTGAGGCTAATTCCTGAGTGTCAGGCACAACTTTCGGTGTTTTGGCCTTTACAGCAGGTTGTTGTGTTTTAACATTAATTTTCAGCGTCTGCCCCTGGTATATTGAAGATTTCTTAAGGTTATTCCACTTTTTCAGATCACTTGTAGAACAATCGTATTTGCGTGCGATGGTCGATAAGGTTTCTCCTTTACGCACTTTATGTGTAACACGTTTAGTAATTACATCGTAATCAGCATTATCCTGAGGTTTAAACTGATTGGGGTCGTAACCTTTGAGTTGATAATAAGCATATAAGGAAGGCTCGTTATTAATAAAATCGGCTATTGATTTTTGCGGTAAGCGGATGTAAAATGGATTAGACGGGGTAGCCGGAATAAAACCCGTTCGGAAGGTTGGATTCAGAAATTCGAGGTCAGTTATATTCAGCGAAAGCTTATCGGCTAATATTGCCAGCGTAAGTGGCTGATGTACAGCTACAGTATCCGTTTCGTGATACAATATTTTAGGCATTACCGGGTAAATATTATGCTCGTTGGAATATGCCATTACATAATTTACAGCGATAAATGCCGGAACATAATCACGGGTTTCGCGGGGCAGATAGGGCATTATTTCCCAGAAAGTCATTTTGCCACCCGAACGCCTGATTGCTTTATTTACGTTGCCCGGACCCGAGTTATAGGCTGCCAGCACAAGCAACCAGTCGTGGTACATATTATAAAGATCATTAAAATGCCTGCAGGCTGCAATGGTTGATTTCAATGGATCGTTGCGATCGTCAACATATGATGTAACTTCCAGGCCATAAACCTTACCCGTATAATACATAAACTGCCAAAGCCCGCCGGCTCCAACCCGCGAGCGGGCTTTTGCATTAAGCGCTGATTCAACAATAGCGAGGTACTTTAATTCAAGCGGTACATTATACTTATCGAGCTGCTGTTCAAACATGGGGAAATACATTTGGGCCAGTCCAAGCACGCGGGAAGTAGTTCCCTTTTTCTTATTAGCATACATATCAATAAACATACGAATGTAAGGATTGTATGTAAGCTCAATAGGTGATTCAACATCAAGGCGTTGCATCCGGTAGTAGTAAACCGAATCGGGATAGGTAGGAACAAAATTAGGAAGGAAATTATATTTGTTTTCAGTTAGCCGGTTCCGGGTGTCCTCACTGCTTTCAAAATATTTAAGCGTGCTAAGGCTATCCATGGCTGCAACAATAAAATTATCGCTTATGAATTCAAATTCGGAAGCAGCCTTTTCCGGGTTGTTGTACTCCACTGCTTGCTGAGCTTTGGTAACTCCGGCAAAGCAAAGAATAATTACTATAAACAGGTTCAGGATTTTCTTCATTCTTTGTTCCTCAGGTTTAGAAAGCCAAAAAGTTATTATTAATTGATCCATCATCATGAATCCTTAATTTGGCTAAAAATACAAAAAACACATATACATGCATGTGTCTCTTATATTATTAATTCACAATCGATTGTTAAAAAGTATAACGGTTAAAACCGCAGTTTTGGTATCCGGCATTGCTATAAAATCAGGCGCAGAAAATTCCATAGCAGGAGATAATTACTGTCTCCCTTGGCAGATGCCCGAATTAATAACTAATTATTTGCCTGTATTAGTATCTGATTTGGCATCAGAATCTTCTTCCTTAATTCCGTCTTTAAAATTCTTAATGCCTTTTCCTAAACCTCTCATTAACTCCGGAATTTTTTTTCCTCCGAAAAGTAACAGCACAATGGCAAGGATAAGTACTATCTCAAGTCCCCCGAATTTACCCATGATTTTTAAAATTTTTTCAGTGTGTGGATTGCAAAGTTAAACCAAATACATAAGCAAGAATGCAATTTTTAACATAAAAGTTCTAAAAACAAGCACCTTTTACACCTCCCGGGCTGAATACCATTTACACTTATAATATTGAATATAAGCAATATAAGCCTGCTAATCAGGCAACAAAAACAAATGTATCGATATCAAAAACAAGTGCAAATCATCAAAATTCATGATCAGGAAAAATATTCAGGGAAGAGTTTAAAAATAATTTCCGGCCAGTGCACTTATACTTAGAAGGAAGTAATCAGGTTTATTGTCATTAAATTTTCAACCAACCGGCCGGATTTTGCACAATTGTACCAAGCCAAAGCTCGAAATGAAGGCGTGATTTTGATTCGCCCGGTGATGTAGAAATTGTTCCCAGTGTTTGCCTGGTTTTTACTTTATCGCCTTTTTTTACAGTTACATCATCGAGATTCGAATAAACAGTAAGATAATCGCCATGCCTTACTATTACAATATAATTGAGGTTAGCGATAAACAGTACACTCGAAACTTCTCCATCAAAAACAACTTTGGCCGGAGCTCCCGGAGAAGAA
>CAZBZA010000176.1:0-6466 GCA_964495865.1 uncultured Lentimicrobiaceae bacterium | reverse complement strand
CCCTGTTCATAAATTGTGAATTACTATTTCAGTAACCGCTGGCACAATGCACTATATTGCATTACTTTAGCAGGCGATAGTTTATAAATAGTGTGCCATGCCGAAACGCGGGAAAAAGAAACCTCGTAAGAGTAAATTCTATAAAAAGAATTTTAAAATTACTGAAACGCAGAATAAAATGCTGAAGCAGTTCTGTAAGGCTCACCGAACCACCGAAAACAAAGTTTTTCGCAAAGCACTAAGCGAATTTCTAAAACGGAATGTGCATCTGGTTGAACATCAACATAATGAAGTAGGAGCTAACCAATTGACATTATTTGATTTTATAGAAGAAGGGAAAGTGAGTACTGAGCTAAAACAGCTTGGATTGTTTAACTAGCTTTTTTCACTTATCGCATCGGTACCTCAATGATCAGCAACTTCGATTCAGTAACTGATCGGAAAGTAACAGTATCTGTTTCTGTAATAGCAATGGCATCTCTCCTTTTCAGGGAGGATTCGTTCACATCAATATTCCCTTCAATTAACATAGCGAAAACCCCATTTCCTTTAATCCTCACACTATATTCAAAATCAAATGCTTTTTCCATGTTAACAGTCGAAATATAGGCATCCTGATGAATCCATAACGTATCATCTTTCTGGTCAATATCTGGAGTTACAAGGGTTACAATTGTATTTTTAATTTTCTGTTCTTCAAAATACTTTTGGTCGTATCGGGGTTTAAGTCCTTTTTCGCGTGGGAAAATCCAAATCTGTAATAATTTTGCTTCTTCTGTTTCCGAATGGTTGTACTCTGCATGATAAATGCCTGTGCCTGCACTCATTACCTGCACTTCACCCTGTTCAATCACTTGTGTGTTTCCCATACTGTCGCGGTGTTCGAGCGAACCTTCGAGCATCAGGGTGATGATTTCCATGTTGTTATGCGGATGCAGGTCGAATCCTGTGCCACCGGCAATTGCATCATCATTAAGCACACGCAGGCATCCGAATTGTTCGCGGGCAGGATTAAAATAAGTAGCAAAGCTGAAACTATGGTAAGTATTGAGCCAATCGAGGTTTGCTTGGCCTCGCTCATTAGCAGGATGAAGTTCTGTTTTCATTACAATAATTGATTTATGAAAGCTGTAAAATAAACAATACGGTCTGCACAATGTTGCTCCCAAAAGGAGTCAAATCATTTTCAGGTAGTACTTCCATGGTAGGGTTGCCGCATAAGTATCGAACGGCCAAGCGTAATTTCATCGGTATAGTCGAGCTCGTCGCCAACTGGTATTCCGCGGGCAATGATTGTAACTGTTAACCCGAATTTTTTCAGCATTTTAAAAAGATAGAAATTGGTGGTATCGCCTTCCACAGTGGCCGGCAAAGCAAGTATTATTTCTGAAATATTTCCCGATCCTGCTTTTTCGATCACCGGTGCAATACTAATATCGGCAGGTCCAATTCCTTCAACAGGAGAAATAATTCCACCCAATATATGATACAATCCTTTAAATTGCCCGGTATTTTCGATAGCCATCATATCGCGGATATCTTCAACTACACATAGCATTGACTGTTCGCGTTTCGGATTGGCGCAAACCTCGCAGATGTCGCGGTCCGATATATTATTGCAGTTAGTGCAATACTTAATTTCGCTGCGGAGTTTTAGTATTGACTCGCCTAAAGTTGCAGCAATTTCCGGAGGTTGCTTAAGCAGATGCAAGGCCAGGCGCAACGCGGTTTTTTGACCAATTCCCGGAAGTCGGGTAAGTTCGCTGACAGCATTTTTTAATAATTGTGACGAAAAATTCCCCTCCATGTTTATTTTAGTTTGGTATGCAAATTGACAAGGTAAAGGTTTGAATAACTTTGTAAATTTGCTGTTCAAAAGTAGGTAAAATTTGCCCTAATACTTTAAAATCCGATCATTCGTTTATCGGTACAGATGCTAAACTCAAAAAAATGAAAAGATTGAAATTATTAACCCTCATAGGAATATTATTCTTTACCAACTCAGCATTTGTTCAGGGCCAAAATATTACCGACTCAAAAGGAATGAAACAAGGCGCATGGCGAAAGCTTGATGCTGCCGGGAAAGTGATTTACGAAGGTCAGTTTAAGGATAATATTCCGCAAGGTGTTTTCAGGTATTATTATGAAGATGGAAAAGTCCGTTCGGAATTATCGTATTCACCTGACGGGAAAACAGCCAATGCCGTAAATTACCATCCTAACAGTAAAAAAATGGCTGAAGGTGTTTACGCCGAAACCAAAAAAGACGGTTTGTGGAAGTATTACAATGAGCGCGAAAATATTTCGGCAGAGGAATATTACACTAAAGGAATGCCGGTTGGTTTCTGGAAGACTTATTACGATAATGGGAACCTACTCGAAGAATGCCCGTATAAAAATGGTAAAAAGGATGGTTTGAGTAAGCAATATTTCTCGGATGGAAGTGTAAAATCGGAAGTTAATTTTAAAAACGGCAAATACGAAGGTTCTGCACGGTATCTTTTCCCCGATGGTAAGCCTTTGCTTGTAGGGCAATTTAAGGACGACCTGAAACATGGTTTATGGATTGCTTATAAAGCAAATGGCGAAAAGGAAAGTGAGATCACTTATTTTGAAGGAGTAATTTCGGAAGAAATATATTACGACAAAACCCGCGAAGCTGAACTTAAAAACGAAGTAAAAGAAATTCCGGAGTAAAATAACAGGTATTCTTCCAGGTGATTTTTAGCTTAATACGCTGCGTCCATTGAGACACAATCAAGTAGTTTTATGGATTTGGAGACTGCAGGTATACTGTATTAATGTTTCTCATCGTTTTAATGTTCTCAGGGATATTCCCTTTGTCGTTAATAAGTATTGTATATCCTTTTTGTTGTAAATTATTTATTATTCCTGGTTCCGGAATGTGTTGATATACAGTAAGATCAGTATAAAACATAGCTTCAATCGGATTGTCATAATTAAACAGCACACCTTTGCTGATGTTTCTTTCGTTCAGCTTTTTAAGCTCATTTGTCCATTTCGGATTTCTATCTGCTTGTTTAAAAGGTTTAATCCGTTCGATGGAATATCGGATTGGCAAAGCAATAAGCAAAAGTAAAATCAGGTTGAAAAACCATTTGTACTTATGGTTTTCCCTGTAGGATGCGAGCATAAGCCAGAATTCAGCAGTCATAATAAACAATGCCGGGCTTGTAAAAAGGATATATGCCTGCATCTTTGTGTTAGCGTAGGAGAAAAAGGCAAAAGGAATCAGAAACCAGATGCTGATTGCAAGGAGTTTTTTGTTGCCTGTATTTTTAAATGTTTTCCAGAAAAACCAAAGCAACGGCAGGTAAATCAATTCGCCATAATTAATTCTTACCTGGTTCACAAAATAATAAAAAGGCCCGGTTCGCCCTTCGAGCGCTTCGGTTATATGTTTAAAATTAAAGCTTGCTTCCCATCTGGCTTCCAGAGGAAATGCATGGTAAATGTAAATTTGCCAGGGCAGAGAGATAATAACTGAAGTTACAATAAGTATCACGAATTGAGTGATAATATCCTTCGGTTTAAATTTTCCGGTGTCAATTACAATGAGTAACCAAATGGGAAGAACAATTAACGCAGGCAGCCATTTCGACAAAATCGCAGCTCCAATGCTTATTCCCGCAAGGATATTAAAAATCATTTTTCCTTTTTTTGCGAAATATATACTGAAAACAATTGCCAGTTCAACAAAAAACAGAAAGTAAATGTCGATATGATCTGTTGCTACACGGCCTGCGGTTAACTCTATAATCAGGCCGTTTATTGAAAAGAAAAATGCCGCCAGATAGCCTGTTTTTTTATTGAAAAAATAATTTCCGATAACAAATGTGAGATATATACCTGCCGTCGAAAGCAGGATGGATGGTAACCGCAGAGCAATTTCGTTAACACCAAACATCCACATGCTCAAAGCCATTCCCCACAGAGGCAGAGGCTGCTTATGCACCCAGATGTGATTTGCGACCCAGCTTTTATAATCGTAAGGAAGTAAAGGGTTTTCATATAGCGTGGGTACAAACGGATGCAGAATCAGGTTTTTTGCAACTAGGGCGTGGTATCTCTCGTCCCAGGCATTGAGAAAAAAATCAGCGGATGTAAATACACGAAGAGCAAGGCCACAGACGATAAGCAACAGAATTGCAATTTTGTAGTTGTCCTTCGTCCGGTATTTCCAGGAGAAAAAATAGCCGATAGCACTAAATGAAACTACAAGTATCCCAAATAAAAGGTTGCTCATTTATTACTGATGTATTGAGTTCTGCATTTGTTTTTTGTTTCCGGATTTTAAATTATAACACCGATTCAATTTCCGAAAGATTGTGAATTACCGGTAAACTGGTTTCACTGAGCCTGCTGAATGACTGGTGACCTGTTGTTACCAACACACACCTGCATTTAAGTTCAGCCGCTACATCCGAATCATGTAGCGTATCGCCGATTAGTGTTATCTGTCCAGGATTGAGCCCCGCAGCGCTAAAATAGTTTCGTGCATTATCAACTTTACCGCCGCCATAATGATCGCCGATTCCTCCGATAAAATCAAAATAGTCGTATATACCGAGTTCTGAAACTGATTTTAATAACGCATCATGTTGCATAGCCGAAATTATAGCTTGCCGGTACCCTTTTTGCTTAAAAAGTTCGAGTGTATCAATTGCAAATGGTGTAAGCCTGCACTCAGGCAAAGCGCTGAGGTACAGGTTAATAAATTCCATAGCCACGGGCTCCCATTCTTCTTTTGTGAAATCAAAACCGACCTGCCTGTAATAATCTATCACCGGGAATGTGAAAACACTACGGTATTTTTCGAGGGTTAATTCGGATAGATCGCGGGCTTTCAACATTTTGTTAATGGCTGTGCGGCATATTTCGGCATCATCCAGCAAAGTTCCGTTCCAGTCCCAGATAATGGTTGTGCGTTGAGGCATAAGGTGTTATGAGCTTGCAGTTAAACGTTTTAACAATAAAATATTAAATGCTAAATTGCGGAAAATTGGGATGCTAATTTTATGCAGACAATAATATTTATGATATATGCTTCCGAAAAAAAATGTTTTCGATTAGTTGTTGATCAGCGAATTTGATTTGTGGCGAAAAACTTTCAGTATTTTGTTTTTTCACTTTCGGCATACAATAGTATCTTTGTATTTAATTTTAACACTGATTCATCATGATTCAACGTATTCAAACCGTATATCTTTCGCTTGCTGTAATAGCTTTAGCCTTAATTTTCGCTTTCCCGTTAGCACAGTTTTTCGCCGAAAACGGTGCATATGTATTTTCAGTTACCGGATTAAAAAATATGGTTCCGGGTGAGCCTGAAGCTTTTGCAGCCATGGTATTCTTCCCTTTAATTATTGTTACTGCGGGTATTGCCCTGTTAACGGTATTCACAATTTTCCAATACAAAAACCGCCCGTTCCAGATTAAACTTACTAATATAAGTGTTCTTTCTTCTATTGCTTTAATTATGGGAGTTTTCTTTTTTTATATCCCAATGATCGAAAAGAAAATTAATATTGTTCCTGATTACAGCAAAGCCTTTGGGATATATCTTCCCCTTGTTGCTTTAGTTTTCCTGATAATGGCCAACAGGGCAATTAAACGCGATGATAAATTGGTTCGTTCAGCGGATAGGTTGAGATAGAAAATTCAGAGAGAATAGTTTAGTGTTTGCTATCGGGCGAATTTATATGCAAAATATCCCCGACTCTTCAAACATTTCAAACCCTTCAATCTCCTCAATCCCTTCAATCCCCTCCTTCATCTCTGTTTCTCAAACACCTCCAAATCGCGTATATCTTTCCCTTCAATTACAAACCGGACACAGGTTATCAGGTTATGAAATCCTGAATTGCCTGCAGCACCGGGATTTATGTGGAGTAATTCGTATTTTTTATCATATATCACTTTGAGAATGTGCGAATGCCCGCTGATAAAAATACCTGGTTTTTCGTTAATTATGAGCTCACGGACTTCTTTTTCATAATGTCCGGGATAACCGCCAATATGAGTCATTAAAACTTTAATATCATCGGAGTGAAAAATCTGATTCTTAGGATAGGATTTGCGGATTTCGGTGCCATCAATATTTCCATAAACAGCCCTGAATGGCTTAAAGGCAGCCAGTTTGTCGGCAGTTTCTATATTCCCGATATCGCCCGCATGCCATATTTCGTCGCAACCTGAAAAGAAATCGAGGATTCGCGGATTAATGAAACTGTGTGTATCGCTTAAAAGTCCTATTCGGGGCATGTTGTCTGAGTGAGGTTGTTGTTTTTGAATGGGGAGAGTGGGAGAGTGGGGGAGTGGGAGAGTGGGAGAAAGGGAGAAAGGGAGAGTGGGAGAAAGGGAGAGTGGGAGAAAGGGAGAGTGGGAGTGTAGGAGACGATGAGATTGTAAGACAGGGCGAAGGGGTTACAAGGCGAATTGCAGC
>CAZBZA010000175.1:0-6488 GCA_964495865.1 uncultured Lentimicrobiaceae bacterium | reverse complement strand
TGACAAGGAAATATGTAAAAATCCCGATCCATGTCATGATACGTCCAAGGGAAGGTGACTTCTGCTATTCCGAAAAAGAATTCGAAACTATGTTACTTGATGTAGCTGCAGCTAAAGTGGTTGGTATGGAAGGTGTGGTTGCAGGCATTCTCAAGCCCGACGGAACCGTTGATGAAGAAAGAACCGCTATCCTTGTTGATGCTGCAGCCCCTATGAATGTTACTTTTCACAGAGCTTTTGATATGGTTGTTGATCAGGATAAAGCCATGGAAGACATAATTTACGCTGGTTGTGCCCGAATACTTACATCGGGCGGAAAACGAACTGCTCCGGAAGGAATAGCAAAACTTACAGAACTTATGAAGATAGCCGGCGACCGGATTTCTATTATGCCGGGAAGCGGATTAAATGCAACCAATATTAAACTGATCGCTGAAACAACGGAAGCTAAAGAAATGCATCTTTCGGCAAGAACATTTGTTCCAGGGAAAATGAAATTCAGGCAGCCTTTGGTAAGCATGGGAGGAAATGTTTCGATACCGGACTATGACCTTCAACTGCCTGATGAAACAGTAATTAAGGAAATTATCAGGATGTTTGTCTGAAATTAACATTAGTACTTGGAAAGGAAATCATTAATTTCTTTTTCTTAAGCTCCTGACAGAGTTTTCCGAGCAAAAAAAATCTATACTGTTCATCATTTGCTTACACTGGATGAACATTTAATCAAGGATTCAGTTATTAAAATCAACAAAACAAAAAAAAATTACGCAATGCTTATTTCTTTAGTCTACATTTTTATTTCACTTTTATTGCTCTATTTCGGTGCAAACTGGCTTGTAAAAGGTAGTTCTGCACTTGCGCTGAAAGCTGGTATTTCACCACTTGTTGCAGGTCTTACAGTAGTCGCTTTCGGCACCAGTTCGCCTGAACTTGTAGTAGGCATTAACACGGCATTAGCCGGGCAGGGAAATATAACAATTGGGAATGTTATAGGAAGTAACCTGTTTAACATCTGTGTCATTTTAGGGATTTCGGCAATGGTTGCACCGCTGAAAATCAAAATGCAACTTCTTAAAATAGACATACCTATACTTATCCTTGTGACCACTGGCTTTATGTTACTGTTTATCGACAGGCACATTAGCCGTTTCGAAGGGATCATATTGGTAACAGGAATCGTTGTTTATACTTTCGTTAATATTTATCTCGCTCGCCGCGAGAAAAACATTGAAGTGCTGGATGAATTTGAAAAATCAGTACCAAAAAGCAATGTAAAATGGTACATTTCTGCAGGTTTGGTATTGGCTGGAATAGGAACTTTAGTTGCGGGCTCGGAGTTCCTTGTCAAAGGAGCTGTTGATATTGCACGTTCTCTTGGGGTTGGCGAAACAATTATCGGAATTACAATTATTGCAGCAGGAACCAGTTTACCTGAACTTGCATCCTCCATTGTAGCTACAATCCGCAAAGAATATGATATTGCAATCGGAAACATTGTCGGCTCCAACATTTTTAACATTCTGGGAATTGTTGGTATCTCATCACTGGTAAAGCCTCTTTCAGCTATTGCCATCAGTAATATCGACTTGTATGTAATGATTGGAGTAACGCTGCTATTGCTGCCATTTTTCAGAACACATTATACACTTAAACGCGATGAAGGCTTCTTTATGATTGCAATTTATGGTATATATATGTATTACCTGTGGCCAAAATAAGCCTTAACTTACCCTTTTTAAAGGATAGCAGTATTTCCCTTATAAGCAAGGAATTCATTCCATGTCATTTCAGATTATTCTTCCATCAAAAAGCAAATATGCTTAAAACTGAATATATCGTTATATTTGCGAAAAATAAAAACATATGATATTTTCAACATTCAACAGGTTTTTAGTCACTCTGGGAATCTCTTTAATTCTGCATTTTACTTCAATTGCACAAATCACTGACACCCCTTCAGGTATTACACCCGGAACTCTCACATTTACAGTGAAATCAATTACAAACAACTCAACCTATTCACCTAAAAATGTGATTGCAATCTGGATAAAAGATGCACAGGGAAATTTTGTTGTATCAAGAAAAGTAATGGCTATCGCACGAAAAAATCATCTTGTAAAATGGAATGCCAGCTCAGCCGGAAATACTGTTTCAGCGATAACAGGTTCTACATTAACTTCGCATCAAACACATACTATCACATGGGACGGAAAAAATGCTGCTGGTATTGAAATGCCGGATGGATTGTACCAGATATGGGTTGAATACACAAGTACAAACTCTGCATCAAACGGTAACCAGGGTCCTTTCCTTACTGTAGAATTCGAGAAAGGACCAGCCATTCAACACATTACACCTGCTAATGCCACTTATTTTCAGAATATTGTAGCCGATTGGGTTCCACTTGGAGTGGGAATAAGTGACCTGTCGAAATCAGGAGCCAGCGTTAAAGTTTTCCCTAACCCATTTAATAACGAAACTACTATACAACTTAGCTCTGAAAAAACTTCTCAAGCCTACATAAGCGTCTATAATGCTTCAGGTAAAAAAGTTGCCGAACTTGTAAATGATTCATTCAGTTCAGGAACAAAAAACTTTTACTGGGATGGTACTTCCATGGAAGGACAAAAACTCAGCAATGGAATCTATTTTATTCACATACAAGTAAATGGATTTACTGAAATCCAAAAAGTAATGGTAAGCAGATAAGTATTTATTTGATACACAAGTTACTATTGAATGTAGCAATTTCATAAAAAAAAACCGCTTATTCAGCGGTTTTTTTTGTTGATCTATTACTACTCTATTGAATTTTACCATTCAAAATCACAGTATCAACTTTATTACTGCCATAGGCATAAGGCATAAATTCAATCCCCGGGATAGGTTTTGTGATAAAAACATTCGCTTTTTTACCAATTGCTATACTACCGAGTTCATCGCTTACGCCCATTGCATAAGCTGTATTCAGAGTTGTTGCGTTTATGGCTTCTTCGGGTGTCATGCGAAACGTAATACAACCCATCGATAAGATAAGTTGCATATTACCCGATGGCGACGAACCCGGATTAAAGTCGCTGGCCAGAGCTACTGGCAAACCTGCATCAATCATTTTGCGGGCCGGAGCATGAACCATATTAAGAAAAAATGCAGCCCCAGGCAAAATAGTCGGCATGGTTTCAGAGCCTTTCAATGCATTTATTTCAGCATCACCAGTGAATTCGAGATGATCGACAGACAAAGCTCCATATTTCACACCCACCTGAATACCACCTGAATAATCAAGTTCATTGGCATGAATTTTTGGTTTCAAACCGTACTTAATGCCGGCCATTAAAATCCGTTCAGTATCTTCTACAGTAAAAAATCCTTTATCACAAAATACATCAATATAATCAGCCAGTTCTTCAGCGGCAACCTGCGGAATCATTTCATTTATAACCACATCGACATATTCGTGTTGCTTTCCGCGATACTCCATTGGGATGGCGTGGGCACCTAGAAATGTAGCTTTAATAGTTAATGGCGATAACCTTTTAAGCTCTCTGATAACGCGGAGCATTTTAAGTTCATCTTCCGTATTAAGTCCGTAACCGCTTTTGATTTCGACAGCACCTGTACCAAACCAGGTAATTTCTTCTAGCCGTTCGAGGGCCTGACCGATAAGTTCGGTTTCGGATGCTTCGTGCAAACGTTTAGCTGAATTGAGGATTCCTCCGCCGCGTTTGGCAATTTCTTCGTAAGATAAACCTTTAATCTTATCAACATATTCAATCTCACGGCTGCCGGCATAAACAAGGTGAGTGTGCGAATCGCAAAAAGAAGGAAATACCAATTTCCCGGTCGCATCAATAACTTTAATACCTTTTCTTTTCCAGTCCTCAGGAATAAACAAATGCTCCATACTACCGAATTCGAGGATAAGGCCTTTTTCGATAAAAAGAAAAGCATTCTTAATGGTCGGGAGTTTACCCATTTCGGCTCCGCTAACGAATAAGGTTGCCAAATCGTTAATACCAACTAATTCTTTTATGTTGATTATCAGTATTTTCATAATAATTGGATTTTCGTGTCAAACGTACACGATTTGATTGGAAAATACAATATCTGAAAATCATGCAAACATTCTTTACTTTCATCAAAAAAAACATAAAAGAATACATTTGCGAAAATGCTCAACAACCAGCACATGACCTTTAAATGCTCACCTACCGATTTCAAACACTTCAAATTCTTTATCTTAAAAATCATCCAACTACTGAATGTCCATCGAATGAAAACCCTTTGATCGCAAAAATCCCTATAACCCAATTTCCGTGTTTAACACTCTATTAACACATTCATTCAATTAAATATCAGATCGTTTCTTTAAACATATTAATACTTTATGTAATTTTGGAGCTGATAAAAATCTTTAAATCCAAATAGAACATGAAAATCCGTACGCTCTTTTTTACTTTGGCGTTTCTGTTAGCAGTAATTCCGGCACTTGTAGCTGAAGTTATCACAAAAGAACAAGCCCGAAATGTTGCCAAAAACTTTATGATTGAACGCATTGTTAACCAGCAAATTAACTGGAATGCTGACAATCTTTCCATGAACGATGTGATCACCCTGGAAGCTGAAGGCCAACCGGCAATTTATGTATTCTCTTCCAATGGAAACGGCTTTATTCTTATTTCAGCTGATGATGCCCTTACACCTGTTCTGGGCTATGCTTATGAGGGTACATTCTCAGCTCCGGGCAAAAACTGGAATCTGGATGGCTTACTCTATGAATATATTGAGCAGGTAAAATTTGTGAGAACAAACACAATGGATGCACCTGCTGAGATTCAAAATTTATGGTATACCTATTCGAACAATGAATCAGACTTCTCAATACTCGCTGATACAACTACAGTAGGCCCGCTCATCACTTCTATGTGGAACCAGGACAGTCCATACAATGAATTTTGTCCGGTCGACCCTGCTGGACCAGGAGGTCATGTATATGCAGGTTGTGTTGCAACAGCCATGTGTATGGTTATGAATTATTATAAATATCCAATTACAGGAAACGGGCAGCATAGCTATAATGCAAGCGGTTACGGAACACAAACTGCAAATTACGGGGCAACAACCTATGACTGGGATGCGATGCAGAATACAGTTAGCAGTTCGAGTGGACAAGGCATACCTGCAAATGCATTATTGCAGTATCATGCAGGTGTAGCTGTAAATATGATGTATGCTCCTGATGGATCAGGTGCTTACAGTGCCGATGTACCTTACGCATTAAAAACCTATTTTAAATATTCCCCTGCTATTCAATATGTTACCCGTGGCGGATATACCGTTACCAATTGGGAAAATATGCTTGTTGAACAATTAGATGCACTCAAGCCAATATATTATTCAGGACAGAGCCCGGATGGAGGTCATGCCTGGGTTTGCGATGGATATCAGAAAATTGGAACGTCAACTATGTTCCATTTTAACTTCGGATGGGGCGGTTCGGATAACGGGTATTATACCTCATCAAATCCAAACGGGTTTACTACACAGCAGGGAATGATCCGCAATATTTACCCGAATGCTAACTATCCATACGGATGTTCAGCTAAAACGATCGAACTTTCCAAAGGAAGTATCGAAGATGGCAGCGGACCAATTAACGCTTATGATAACAACCTTAGTTGCAGCTGGCTGATTGCTCCGGTTGATACTGTTAAAACCATAACTGTTTCATTTGTAAGATTCGACATCAACAATTCGGATATTCTGAATATTTATAATGGAGTTGATGCAGACGCACCACTTTTGGCATCATATACAGGCAATGCCATTCCTGCAGATGTTACTTCAACTGGCGATAGAATGTTCATTCAGTTTATCACTGATGGATCCATTCAGGGAAAAGGATGGTTAATCGAGTACTCCTCCGTTTTTCCTGCTCTTTGCAGCGGCACAAAAACCTACACTACGCCTACCGGTTCATTTTCGGATGGCAGCGGAGATTACGATTATAAAAACAATACACTCTGTAAATATAAAATCCAGCCATTATATGCTATGGATTTAACACTTACATTCGATGAATTTGACCTTGAAGAACAGGATAATATCCTGGTGTATTCTTTAGCCACTTCCGAATTAATCGCAACTTTATCAGGCAATCAGATTCCTGACCCGATTACAGTTCCTTTTGATGGGCTTTACCTGATCTTTCAAACCAATGCTTACTATCCTGCTGGCGGCTTCTCAGCATCATACACCGTTGGCAACGTTGGCTCCAGCGAACTGCAAAACCTCACCAGCCTCAATATTTCGCCAAACCCGGCAAGCGATTACGTTATGATGCGTGCCTACAACACTGCAAATCAACAAATTCAACTTACCGTGAATGATATGTCGGGTAAAATCCTGATAACCGAAACATTCACAGCTCAGAAAGGGAATATTGAAAAATCGGTTGATATCAGTAATCTTACTGCCGGAATGTA
>CAZBZA010000174.1:0-6493 GCA_964495865.1 uncultured Lentimicrobiaceae bacterium | reverse complement strand
AAATCCCTTTACTCACTATTAGTCAACAATACTTACCTTTGTCCTAATTTTTATCGCGAAATGCTAAAATACCGATACATACTATTAATTGCTGTCAGTTTCATTTTCCAGCTTTCGGCTTCGCAATCAGCGCAGGCTCAGCGGCTTCGGATAAATATTATATCAGCAGGTGAACTTAAGCACACAAGCAGTATGCCCGACATTGTGCGGGTTACCGGCCGACCTGTTTTCGAACATGAGGGAGCATACCTGTATTGCGACAGTGCATGGCTCAATGAGATTGAAAACAACATGGATTGCTTTGGAAATGTGCGCATTAAATCGAGCGATACGCTGAACCTTTACGGGAATATTCTTCATTACGAAGGCGACAGTAAAATAGCTACCGTCAGCCAGAATGTGCGACTTATTGATAAACAAACAACACTCACCACCGATTTTATGGTTTTCGACCGTAAAACAGGGATTGCAAATTATACTTCGGGTGGCAAGATGGTAAATGGCGATAATGTGCTCACCAGCCGCAGATGTTTTTACCACACTAATCAGAAACTGATGTATTTCAGGGACGATGTAGTACTTACAAATCCCGACTATAAAATAAACTGCGATACCTTGAAATACAATACGGTTACGCGCATTTCCTATTTCCTCGGGCCTACAATTATGCGGGGCAAGGATAATTATATGTATTGCGAGGACGGCGAATACGACAGGGTTACAAGTAAATCGCGGTTCAGTATAAATGCGCTGTTAGTTGATGATAACAGGCGCCTTACCGGCGACAGTCTTTATTATGATGAGAAGCTGAAATACGGCAAGGCTGTAAGTAATGTAGTTATGACTGATACCGTTCAGAATGTGATTATAAAAGGAAACTTTGCAGAGTACTGGCGGGCAAAAGGATATACTTATGTTACGAAGGATGCACTGGCTGTAATGGGTGACAATAAGGATACGCTTTATTTGCATGCTGATACTCTGATGGCTGTTTTCGACACCATTAAAAACGAAACCAAAGAATTGTTTGCCTATCACAACACCCGATTTTACCGAACCGATATCCAGGGTACCTGCGATTCGTTGAACTTCAATTTTGCCGATTCAGTTATAAGCATGTACAAAATGCCGGTTTTATGGTCGGATGAAAACCAGCTAACAGCCGATACCATTAAAATACATACAGGCAAAAATTCGATAAAACAAATTTTTATGTACAGCACTGCTTTCATTGTATCGAAGGACACCACTGATACATTTAACCAGATCCGCGGTAAAAATATGATCGGATATTTTGTTGAAAATGAGCTTTCGAGTATTGATGTGAACGGGAATGCTGAAACTGTGTATTATGTGCGGGAAGATGATAAAGCGCTGATTGGTGTTAACAAAGCGGCAGGAAGCAAAATGAGGTTATATATTAACGACAGTAAAATTGAACGGATAGTATATTATGATAAACCTGCAGGCAATATGTTTCCTGATAAAGATGTACCCGCCGACCAACGCATCCTGAAAGGATTTAACTGGCGTTTTTCGAGCAGACCGCTGCATAAAAATGATGTTTTCAGAAACCCGGATGATGCGCCGGAAACTCCGGAAATGGAATAAAGATGGTGAAATGTGAGATGTTGGATGTTTGATGTTTGATGTGTTTTGCTTCCAAAATCAAATTATACATCCGCACTAATTTACATTAATCCAACCTTCAACATTCGCTACTCAACATTCGACATTGTACATTCGATATTCAACATTCACCATTCAACATTACTTTTCATCTTCCGGTTCAGTGTACCCCATCCTCTTTTTCGATGGCGGGAAAACAGAAAAATTAACATAACGGTAAGGATTGATTTTCATATCCTCAATCAGTGCATTTAGCTGTGCTGCGGAGTTGTTAAGATTATTGTACAACTTCTGATCGTTGATAAGCAAACCCAGGGAGCCTTCGCCCTTGTCGATTTTTTCAGAGATATCAGCAACATGAGTCAAAGCATTATTCAGATTTGCCAGTGTACCGGAAATATTGGCGCGTGCCAGAGTATCACTTAACATCGAAAAGTTAGAAATAACATTTGAAATTTTATCATCGTTCTTACGGAAATTCGTGGTTATCGATTCGATATTGAATAAAATTCGTTCGAGCCGCTTCCGTTGTCCATAAACCAGTGTATCAAGATTGTACGATGTGCTTTCGAGATTGGTAAGCGTTGATTGTATGCTTAAAAATGAGGCATTGATACTTTTACGTGTTTCCGAATTAAAAACAGACTGCAGCACAGTTACCATAGTATCGAGCGACGAAAGCAGATTTTCCGCCTTCTCTTTAATTGGTGCTACCTGTTTGTTTACTTCCTCGCTGAGCGACATTTGTGTACTGCTCATCAATGTATCCCCATCCTGGGCAGGAACAGTGGAGTTGCCTAAAATAATTTCTACGTTTTTTGTTCCCAGCAAATCGAGGCTGAAAATATGGGCTTCGGAATTGACCGGAATAAAAATCGGATCGTAGATTGTTAACTCAAGAAGTATCTTACTTGAATTTTTATTAACAAATCCTATGTCGGTAACTTTACCGATATTAAGCCCGTTTATCGACACAGGTGCGGCATCCTGAATTCCGGATGTTGAATTATAGACTGCATAAAATGTACGGGATTTATGAAACAGATCCTTGCCTTTGATAAAATTTATACCTATTATAAAGAGAGTTAGCGTGACAATGCCAAATGCACCAACCCTGAGTTCCCGACTTATTTTCATTTTTATGAGTGATATTTTGACAAATTTACTACTTTTTTCCTGTAAGTCGTTTTGCTTCGTCGATTGTAATCCTGTTTTTTCCTTTAAAAGCAACTACAAATGCATCTTTATATCCTTTGGAAACCATGTCCTTTCGGTGAAGCAATGCGGCATCAATATCATTAAAATCTCCTGATGTATATTTATATGACCCACTATGATAATACATCTTAACATTGTTTATTCCATTAAAAATCTTAGAGTCAAGAGGCTTTGATTCAGGATATATGGCAAACTGAACCCGAAACGCAACTACGTCAGGATCTGGAGTTTCAACAACAACCCTGGAAGAAGAAGGATTTTCGGTATTCGCATTTTTAATGGCTTCACGGCTTTGATAGGCAGCTACTAATGTATCATCAGACTGAGGCTCAGAAGGTTTGTTTTCAATCTGATTTTTGTATTCGCGCAAAGCTTTATAAATGGCATATGCAACCTGGTCCTGGCCTTTTTCCGACATCAGAAATTTTTCCTCCCTGGCATTACTGATGAAACCTGTTTCAATTAATACACCCGGCATTGCAGTTTTGTATAAAACAAGGAAACCAGCCTGTTTTACTCCGCGGTCAAACAGTTTCAGATTATCAACCAGCTGATGCTGAACTTTACCGGCATAAGCGAGGCTCTTGTCGAGAAATGCATTCTGCATCATATTAAAAAAGATATTTCCCTCGGGTGAATTGGGGTCAAAACCATCGTATTTTTCCACATAATCATCTTCAAGAAGAATTGCGGCATTCTCGGCTTTGGCAACAGCAAGGTTGGCCTGGCTCTTGTGAAGTCCCATCACGAAAGTTTCGGCACCGAAAACAGTGGCCGAATGAGTGGAGTTACAATGAACAGAAATAAAAAGATCTGCTTTCTTTTCGTTGGCAATGCGGGCCCTGCGGTGTAACTCAACAAATGTATCATCATCCCTGGTAAGCACAACTTTTACATCTTTCATGTTTTGATGGATATAATCGCGCAATTTGAGAACTATGGATAATGTGATGTCCTTTTCGCGCGAATTTTTACCCAAAGCACCTGTATCGTGCCCCCCATGACCGGCATCGAGAACAACAGTTTTTAATTTTTGAGCTGATGCAATATTTACAGTAAAAATCAGCAGGCAAAGTATAAGAAATCTCATAATAATTCGTTTTTCCGTCATCACCTGAATTTGTTTAGCTTTGCAGTATTGTTAGCGAATTTAACAATATTTTGGAAGTATTTGTTTGACAGTTGTTTAACTTTGCAAGTCCATTTGTATGGACGTTATAGGTACTAATCAACTTAACACGCTATCACAAAATTAACATGTTAACCTCTTTTTCAGCATAATTGGTACCGAAGTTACAAACAAACCACCGGTTAATAACCATTTTCGTTCTCCTGTCAGTATTCATTTCTGTGCAGGCTACTGATTATTTTCGCTTTTTCGAAATAAATCCTACCCGAAATTTGTATTCTACAGGTACACCTGATTCATTTTCAGGAGCACCTGATACCACAGATATAAAGGCACCTGATACAATTTCCGGGCCACAGATTGATACCCTGAATATAAACGTTCCTGATTCACTCTTAGTATCGGATTCCATTCCTGAGGTTGAACAAAAGACAAATAATTTTATGCTTAGCGCCAAAATCGATTATGCATCGGCTGATTCGCTGAGTATGGATTTGAAAAACAAAATGGCATGGATGTATGGCAATGCCAGTATTGAGTATGAAGATATTAAACTTAAAGCTGCGATTATTTCAATTGATTTCGATAAAAATTTAATTCATGCTTATGCCCGCGAGGACTCTGCCGGCAATCTGACAGGAATGCCAGAGTTCAAACAGGGATCTGTTACTTTTAAGTCGAAAGAGATAGCCTACAACTTCACCACGCGTAAAGGATTGATCCAAAGTGTTTTCACTAAAGAAGGTGAAGGCTATTTGCATGGATCAGTAATAAAAAAAGTTAATGACAGTGTAACCAATGTTGGTAAGGGCGAATATACAACCTGCGACCTTGAAGATCATCCACACTTTGCACTGAAATATTCGAAAGCCAAGGTAATAAGTGGTAATAAAATCATTACAGGTCCTGCCTATATGAGTATTGAAGGTGTTCCTTTACCCTTAGCGCTTCCTTTTGGAATTTTCCCTAATAAAAAAGGTCGCAGTTCAGGACTTATAATCCCAAAATACGGTGAATCAGCTAACCGCGGTTTCTTTTTAGAAGACGGAGGATATTATTTCGGGCTGAACGACTACTTCGACTTAAAACTTACCGGCGACATTTATTCGCGTGGAAGCTGGGCGCTCAAGCCTAATTTCACTTACCGTAAACGTTATAAATTTTCGGGAAGTTTCAGTTTGAAATATGCTGTTACCGTTTCAGGAACCGAAGGAGCCAGCGATTATTACAACAAGAGTGACTTTTTTGTAAACTGGTCGCACCGCCAGGATCCTAAAGCCAGACCAAATTCAGTATTTTCGGCCAGTGTTAACGCGGGTTCAAGCAGTTATAACAAATACAATCCTTCAACGGTAAACGACTACCTTACCAATACCTTTTCGTCAAGTATTAACTACGCATTAAAACTGGGATCCTGGGGTAACCTTAACACCAGTGGAACGCACAGCCAGAATACACAAACAAAACAGGTTACCATAACCTTGCCTCAAATTGATTTCAGTGTTAACCGTGTTTATCCTTTTAAAAGGAAAATTCAGACAGGCAAAGCCAGATGGTACGAATCGATTAATGTAAACTATAGCGCAAATTTGCAGAATAAGCTGGATACTTACGACTCGCTTGTTTTTAAACCTGATGTGACTGACCGCTTTGTAAACGGCATAAAACATTCGATACCTGTGAGCGGATCATTTAAAATACTGAAATATTTTTCGTGGAGTAATGGCATTAATTACACCGAACGATGGTACACGAAAACTATTAATAAAACATGGATTGGTGACACAATTATTACAGATGGAATTGCCAAATATGGCTATATTCAAGTGGATACAATAAGCGGATTTAAAACAGAACGCGATTATAGTTTCAACTCTTCGGTAAGCACTACCATATATGGAATGAGGCAATTCAACAAAGGGCCCATCCGCGCTATACGACATGTTATAAGGCCTTCGGTTGGATTTAATTTTCTGCCGGATTTCGGCAGGGAAGAACTGGGTTACTGGAAAACAGTGCAATCCGATGCCCTGGGCAATACGCAGAAATACTCGATATTCGGAATTAATCCGATATATGGATCAGCACCCAGTCAGAAATCAGGTTCTGTTAATATGGGTATAACCAATAACCTTGAAATGAAAGTACGTTCGCGCAAGGATACCATAACAGGAACAAAAAAAGTAATGCTTATCGATAACTTCTCTATTTCAACAGCGTATGATATAGCCAAAGATTCGTTGAAATGGTCAAATATTGTGCTCTCAGCCCGCACCACTCTGTTTAAAAAAGTACAGATCAGTTATGCAAGTTCTTACAGCCCATATGGATTATACTCTCAGCCATTTTATGGTTATACGATACTCGATTATTACCGTAATCCTTACTACTCGTCAACACCCGGACCTGTTATTAACCAATCGGAGTACTCACTGAACAAGAAATTCCTGCGGTTTCTTAACGCAGGCTGGAACCTGAGTGTAGGGTATGATCTTACGCCTAAAAAGGACAAAGATA
>CAZBZA010000173.1:0-6505 GCA_964495865.1 uncultured Lentimicrobiaceae bacterium | reverse complement strand
TCCGCTCGTTTGTGTTTCCATCTCCTGTGTGTCCAAAGCCAGTATTCAGGCTTTCTGATAATATCAGCTTCGAGCAATCGGACATGGCTCTCCGTAATTTCGCCCGGAGTAGTTTTGGATGCATCTTCACAAATCAGTTGAGTATGGTAAACATATTTTCCTCTTTTTACCCGTTCCATGCTGCCATATATAACCGCCATACCAAGTTTTTGTGCAATTTTTTCGGAACCGTTAAATACAGGTGTATCCTGATTCATAAATTGCATCCAGTGTGCTCCTTTAGTACTTGGCGACTGATCGCTCAGGAAAGCTGTCAGGTTCAACTCGTTGCGGTTGTTCATCATGCCTTTCAGCGTGCCGGACATGGTGTAGAGTTTGCATCCTGTGCGTGTACGCATCCGCGAAATCAGCTTGTCGAAATGCGGATTACTCAATGGATGATAAATTACATACGATTGGAAATCATTTTGCGGAGGCAATCCGCTAGGGCAATATTCCCAATTACCATAATGCCCCATTACCAGTATACCACTTCTTCCTTTCGCGTACAGATTCTTAAATAGTTCAATTGTTTCATTATCCATTTTACAGCGTGCAATTTTCTGTTCAGGACTCAACGTAAATAGCTTTACAATCTCGAATATCATATCTGTAAAGTAGCGGTAGAAAATGATTTCTATCTTTTTGAGTTCTTCAACTGATTTTTCTGGAAAAGAATGGCGGAGGTTCATTTTTACTACCTTCCGCCTGTAGCCAATAATATAGTACAGAAGAATAAAAGAGATATCCGAAAGGAAAAACAGAACCCGCCAGGGGAGAATGGAGAAAAAAAACAGTAAGGGTACCGTGGAATAAAATACCAAAGCGTGGGTAAGCTTTTTCATTTAACTGTTTCTTTTGTATAGTATTGTTATCCAGGTACCTGAATATCACTTTATTTTGCTTGATTTATTAATCCTCAATGACCCTGTAAAACTGGTAATCGTGTTCTACTTTTGATATCCGGGTTGCAAAAGTCTTGTACCAAACTTCTTTTCCTTTTTGCTGTGCGAACTTATGATCCCCGTTTTCTTTCCACTTTCTAATAGATTCGAGGTCGCGCCAATACGAAACCGTTATTCCAATTTCGTCCCTGGCTGATTCAATACCCAGGAAACCATCCTGATCTTGTGCAAGTTCCAGCATTTTTTCAGCCATTTGTTCGTAGCCGTTATCACCGGGAGTTCTCACAGTGGTGAAAATAACTGCATAATAAGGAGGTGTGGGAGTTTTCGCAATCATAGTGAATTTTTCATGATACTTGAATTCTTCTTTGCAAAGATACGTCTTTTGAATACTTCTGTTAAGTCATTAAAATCAATAGCCCCATTCAAGGGTGACTTTATGTTTACCCGATGCATGGAGCTTGATTTTTAAAATGAGGCAATAAATCTGGAATTTTTTAATGTTACTCTTTAAAGAAAAATGTGTGGATTTCTGACTCCGAAATAGTGTCAATATATGCTTCAAATCCTTTATCCATTACCTTTTCAATCAGAGGCATGGGTGTAAAAGGGGTAATCATTTTAAAAATCTGACCCGCTTTCAATTCCGAAGTTTTACCAAGCACTTCAGCCAAAGGGTGTTGCCCGGCCTGCAGCATTTCGCGTGCATCAAGTGTTTCGATAATCATTGATTCATTAAACCATTCAGGTTTTACATTTAAGTTGGATTGTTGGCTCATAATTTCTGGTGTAAGGTTTTGACCTGCGGCTTTCCGCAAGGTGTTTATAATTGTTTCGATGGGCACATTGCCAACCACGGCTACCTGCTGAAAAGTGGCCACCCGCCCGATGGTCCGTCGAAGTACCGGGCTTTTTAGCTTTTGAAAAGCAGGGGAGAGGCTAATTAGCAATTCCTCCAATTCAGGGAAATTATCCAGAAACTCGCCTATTCGGGTTTGTGGGGTGATAAGGGGAGATGTCATATAATTGTTTCAGGTTTCTTGTTTCAGGTTTCAAGTCCGGAAATTTAGCTTAATTCGTGTTCCATGCGTAGAATTTTTTCTGTTTTCGGAATTTTTCGCTACGTCGGTTCACTTTACTTGCCGTACGACAATAACCTTTGCTCTCCCTGAAGTGCTCTTAGTTCGGTAAGATCCTGCGAAAACTCAATGGTTCCCATGTAGTTATTGTCTTTATCGCGAAGCGGAAGGTAGGTGATGTAAATAAATTTCGGACCCATCTGTATCCAGAAAGGAGCTGCTTTTTCTTTACCGCTTTTAAAATCATTCAGAATCTGGTCTACAATATGCATGCTGTGAGGTGGATGGCACATGCGTACATCGCGACCTAAAATTGCCCTGTTGCGGTCAAAAATCCGGTGTTCGCCCTGGGTAAAAAATTTCACTTTGTCGTTCTTATCCACGAAAGTAACATCAATTGGCAAGGTGTTAAGCAGAACGGTCAACTCTTCAATGTTAAAGCTGCCACTTGGCAAACGTACAATGCCGCCGGCAAATTCGTTTCGAAGTTCAGCAGTTGGATCAATGCTTTCCGGAAGCCACTCATCAGTTGGGTCAAAAAGGCAATATCCGATTTCGTTGGTTTGTTGCAACACATCATACCATTCCTGGTCGGTAAGTTCATCCATCGACATAGGGAAGAGAATTTCGTCCTCTTTCATAATCATATCGGTAACTGATTTTGATGCGGGCTCCAGCACAATTGCGATAATATCAACTAACTCAGCGGCGGTTGCACCTTTCGAATTCTGAAGTACTTCAATTGCATTTTTAAGCGAAGCACGGGTTTCGTCGTGCTTGCCCCACATTACAGTCGGAGGGCCAGTAATTCCTTTCGATTCGAGAAAAGGGAACAACAGGTTTTCCTTACGCCTGTAATGTTTGTCCACATCCATAAGCGAATTGAAAATGGCGAGCATTTTCATGACCGAATCGTCAAGAACTTCATCAGCGTTGGATGATGCAGTGTTTTTCACCAACCCGAAAATGCTTTTAAGCTGTAAAACTTGTTTTTCGAGTTCGCGGTTTTCTTTTTTAAAAGTATCAACCGGATGCCCGGCAGGGATGGCTTTCGCAGTGGAATGATCAATATTTCCATCCAGCACCAGGGCATGGATATCACAAAGTTTCAGTACTTCTTCCACAGGCAAACCCTCTTTGATCAGTTCCTGTTCCACTTCTACCACTTCGTCGTAAGGAATTCCTTTTAACAGGTTTGTAAGTTGCGCTTTAATTGCTTCGGGAGCTTCGCCTTTATGCAATTGCAGAATCATGTGCTTAAGAAGCTCTTTCCTGTTTTCCGAATTGTTGATTAATTCACTCATTGTTAAAGATTTATATGTTATGTTTTTTTTATTGGATCAAATTGCAAAGCGCTATTTTTATTTAGATTAATTCTTTGCAAAGATATATAATAATTTAAGTACAGTAATACTTAAATAGAAAATATTTTAATTTTTTATGCTTATTATTTGTAAAGAAGCACTTTAGATTCTGTTCAGCCAGAAAATATTTATAAAATACATGTTATGTAAATAATTTTGTTCTAAGTTTGTTTAACTAAATCATTAATCAAAATATAATTATGAAAACTACAAGATTTCTATTGGTTATTGCGCTTGCTTTTTTATTGTCAGGTGCTGGTTTTGCACAGGATTGCGGGTATTACAGTATGCCGGAAGGTATGGTTTTGGGCTATCAGAACCTTGATGCCAAAGGCAAAATTACCGGCACTAACCGTACAACCTGCCTCGGCGTAAGCTCGGTTGGAGCAGCTACACTCTATAAAATTAAAGGAGAGTATACGGATGCAAAAAATAACCTTTCGACGCATGAATTTGAAATGAGATGCGAGGACGGCAATTTTTATATGGATATGCAGAGTTTTATCGATCCCAAATCGATGGAAGGTTTTAAAGATATGGAAGTGAGTGTTGATGCAAACGATATGATGTATCCATCCGTGCTTATTGACGGGCAAACTCTTCCCGATGCAAGTATCACTATTGCCGCAGCTACCGGTGGTGTTAACATAATGAACATGGTTGTAAATATTACTAACCGCAAAGTTGTTGGTGCCGAGTCGGTAACAGTGCCTGCTGGTACTTTCGATTGTTACAAAATCACTTATGATGTTGAAACAAAGCTTATGTTTAAGATCGCTTCAACAGTAACTGAATATGTAAACATGGGCGTCGGAACTGTTAAAACTGAAACTTTCGATAAAAAAGGAAAACTGGCTGCAAGCACAGTACTCGTCGAAGTAAGTAAATAATTGAATTGAAACAGGGGAAACTGAGTTAGCATTCTGTTCATATCCCTTTTAGTACCTGAGTAAGCGAAATTTTTGCGACCTTTGCGGGGTTATTCATAAAACCCTTCACTGTTGTGGGATTTTCGCTTATTACTTTATATCCTGTCTGGTTTTTGTTGCTATGCATTTTAGCCGGAGCGGCTTATGCAACGCTACTCTATTACCGTGAAAAGGACAACGATTTTAATCGCTTTACTACCCGTGTTCTGGCAATTATCCGCGGAACCGTTGTTACATTAATTGCGTTTCTACTGCTTTCACCTTTGTTAAAAAGCACTTCGAGGTACACCGAAAAACCAATTGTGCTGCTGGCTCTTGATAATTCCGGATCTATCGCAATGGGCCGTGATTCAGCGTATTACAAGAAAGAATTTGCATCGGAATTTAAAAATCTTGCTGATAAACTTTCGAAAAAATACGATGTTCAAACCTATACCTTCGGCGATAAGCTTACGAAAGGACTTAATTCGTCCTTTACGGAGAAACAGACTGATATGGCTGGTTTATTTTCGGAAATAAAAGATCTGTATTCGAACCGTAACCTCGCTGCGCTTGTGCTGGCCGGCGACGGGATTTACAACCTGGGAGCTGATCCGCTTTATGCTTCTGCCGAAGCTCCATACAGTATTTATACGGTTGCAATGGGCGATACCACCCAACAAAAGGATGTTGTAATTTCGAGGGTAAACTATAACCGCATTGCATTTTTAGGTAACGATTTTCCACTCGAAATAACAATTACAGCTTATAAATGCGAAGGATCGCAATGTAAAGTTTCGGTTTCGTCGGGCGAACAGCAGTTATTTACATCTAACATGGCTGTTAACAACCAGCGTTTTACACAATCGTTTACTACAACCCTTACAGCTTCAAAACCAGGTATTCAGCGTTATCGTATTGCTGTATCACCTGTTAACGGCGAAATAAGTACTGAGAATAATTACCAGGATATTTTTGTTGAAGTACTCGATGGACGTCAGAAAATTCTACTTCTGCAATCGGCGCCACATCCTGATATTGCTGCATTAAAACAGGCAATTGAAAAGAACAGAAATTATTCGGTCGATAATTTTATGCTCAGCGATTTTAATGGTTCCATTGCATCCTACAGCCTGGTGATATTGCACCAAATACCTTCGTTGAGCGATGTCGGGTTTCAGGTTACCAATCAGCTGAAAACATCTGCAATTCCGGTGCTTTATTTTATTGGAACTCAATCGAATATACAGGCATACAACAGCCTTATGACTGGATTGATAATTCCTGAGACAAAAAGCACATTCAATGAAGCTACCGCGATAATGAATACTGATTTCAGCCTGTTCTCGCTGGCTCCTGACATTAACCGGATGATTCCCGAATTTCCGCCTTTGCATGTTCCTTTCAGCCAGTACAAGCCGGGTACAGCTTCGCAGGTTTTGCTCTATCAAAAGATCGGGAGTGTGAACACCCGCATTCCGTTGATTCTTTTTAACCAGGGTGTCGATCGCAAATCAGCCACCATCACAGGCGAAGGAATATGGCGCTGGCGCTTATCGAATTACGTGAAAACCGGAAACCAACTGGCATTTGACGAACTTTTCGGCAGGATCATCCAATACCTTGCGGTTAAGGAAGATAAAAGTCAGTTCAGGGTTATGCTGAAAAATAATTTTAATGAAAATGAAGCAATTGAAATTGATTCTGAACTGTATAATGATAGTTATCAGTTGGTTAATGATCCTGAAGTAAGTATTGTCATTACTGATGAAAATAAAAAGAATTACCCTTATTCATTTACCCGCACTCCGAATGCCTATTACCTGAATGCCGGTAACCTTCCACCGGGCGAATATTCGTATAAAGCTACAACTTCGTTTGCCGGAAAAGCATTTCAGAAAGCAGGCATTTTTACCATCATGTCGTTAAACATCGAATCGCTGAACACAGTTGCAAACCATGTTTTGCTTAACAATATTGCTGTTCGTAACAATGGGAAAATGGTTTACCCTTCGCAACTGGATGATATTGAGCAGTTACTGGCATCGCGCGATGATCTTAAAACTATTGCGTATACTCAAAAACGCTATACGGACCTGGTGAGTTTTATCCCTTTTCTGATGCTTCTGCTTATACTGCTTTCTGCTGAATGGTTTATTAGGAAAAGGAACGGAAGCTATTGAAGTGAAGAGTGAAGAGTGAAGAGTGAA
>CAZBZA010000172.1:3774-6577 GCA_964495865.1 uncultured Lentimicrobiaceae bacterium | reverse complement strand
AGTTGTGGAGTGTATTAGTTAATAGCTATCATCCCAATTTGTAATATAAAATTTGCTAAAATCTTTTTTATAAAATTTTAATGTTTTCTTTGTGAAGCTTTTATATGATGATAATTTTATATGTAACCTGTTGTTTCGAGTATTTACCAGTCATTTATAACCTGAAACTTATCAGGTTTCTACTCCAAAATAGCAGATTAAACGATTAGTTATCCGCGAAATCCTGTAAAATACTATTTTTGCAATGTTTATAAACAGCCTTACCGAAAAGGATTACTCTTTTTCTCAAAATTATCATAGCGGTTTATACCTAAAAATACTAAACAGCAACTGTCACTTACTTAAATCATTTTTCTAATAGATATGGATTCAATTCTTAAAAAAATACAGGCAAGTATTCCCGATTACCCCGGCCGTAAAGAAATTCTCAGGCAGATTCTCGGTTTGCTCGATCTCACAACCCTCGAAGGAACTGATAATGATGAGCGGATTAAAGCATTGTGCAATAAAGCTTTAAGCTTTGGAAACTATGGACTGCCACTTCCCGCAGCAGTTTGTGTTTATCCTCCGTTTATAAAGCTTGCCCGTAAATTACTGGATGGCTCAGGCGTTAAAGTTGCCTCCGTAGTTGGTGCTTTCCCTTCGGGGCAGCTGCCGCTCCACCTCCGTGTAAATGAATGTGCCTATGCGGTTTCTGAAGGAGCTCATGAAGTAGATATGGTAATTTCGCGTGGTGCTTTCCTTGCAGGGGAATATGAGTTTATTATTGATGAAGTGTCAGCTATGAAACAAGCATGTGGCAATGTTCATCTCAAAGTAATTCTCGAAACCGGTGAGCTTGGTTCACTTGACAATATAAAACTCGCTTCGGAACTGGCCATCATGGGGGGTGCCGATTTTATTAAAACATCGACAGGAAAAATTCAACCCGCAGCTACTCCCGAAGCAATGTTGACCATGCTGAAGGTAATACATGCTGAGAATGTGATAAACGGCAGAATGACCGGAATAAAACCTGCCGGGGGTATTTCAACGCCCGATCAGGCAATGGTTTATTATTTGCTTGTTAAATACATTAATGGCGATGAATGGTTAAATAATCACTACTTCCGGATAGGAGCTAGCCGTCTGGCCGATGCCATTCTGGCTGAATTGCAGGGGAAATAAACCCGAAATCAGATTCCCTTGCGACTTTATACCACTAACCATCATCCAATCCATTTACACAAATTGAGAAAACTATTCATTCTTTTTGCCTTCCTTCTGCCTGCACATTTTGTGAATGCTCAAACATCGCTTGATACTGCCGTTAACTTCACTGTAAAGGATGTAAATGGCGTTACCCATCGACTATACGAATATCTGGAACAGGACAAAATTGTAGTAATCGATTTCTTTACCATTACCTGTGGCCCTTGCTCAACATATGCTCCGCTTATCAACGAATCGTATTATCACTTTGGTTGCAATACATCCAATGTAGTGTTTTTGGGAATAAACTGGGGCGCTGATAATGCCGGAGTAATTGATTTTGGTGAAACAAACGGGGTAAGCTATCCCGAAATCAGCGGTACCGAAGGTAATGGAAATCACGTGGTTGAGGATTTCGGGATTCTTTCATATCCGACTGTAATACTAATAATGCCCGATTCGTATATTGCTGAAAAATACATCTGGCCGCCTACAACCCAGCATCTTGATAGTATTATTTCAGCTTATGGCGGTTTGGTTTCGGCATGTACAACACCTGTTTCGTCTGATATCGAAGCTCCTGTCGAAACAAATAAAATACTTTCACTTTTCCCTGTTCCGGCAATTTCAGGAGTTACCTGCACAACTTCAATTATTGAAGAAGGGGTAATTGAAATCCGCTCAGTTTCAGGAATTATTGCAATAAACCCTGTGCCTGTAGTTCCTGGCGAAGATATCCGGATAGTAACTTCACATCTTGTGCAGGGGTATTATCTGTTGCTTTTACGGAACAAAAACGGTGTCATTGTTGATTGTAAACCTCTTATCATTCAAAATCAACCAAACAGATAATATTTCTGATTTATAGTGGGGAATTTGCACGATTCTTGCGTTACTTTTTGTTTTTAGTGCAATTATTTAAAAGTTAATAATAAATTTGTAGCTCATAATTAAAAGCAAATCATGAAAAATGCATTTCGTTTATTTTTGCTGATCGCTGCCTTTGCAAGCGTTCTTTACTCAGGTTGCGAACCTGTTGATGAAGATACAACCGGCGACGACGCCCGCGACCCATTTATCGGAGTATGGCAGTTTGCCGAAGGTAGCTCGTTTAAAAGCACTGACGGAAATAGTTATGTAGTTACTATCAGTAAAGATCCGGGCAACAGCGGCCAGGTTATTCTCGAAAATTTCGGAAACCCGGGGTTCACGAATATACTTGTTACAGGTCTTGTAACCTCTAATCAGATTGTAGTTTCGTCGCAAAGCCTCAGCAACGGATGGGTGGTCGAAGGATCAGGAAAAATTAACAATGCTAATAAAACTTCCATGACCTGGACCTATTCTATTATTGCTGGTGGCGATAAGGAATTTTATTCAGCTACTGCTACAAAGCTATAAAGCTGAATTTAGCCAATTGCAGGAAATTTTTACCTGCTTCTGATAAAGAATCTGCGTCAATAAATGCCTAAGTGCATTTTACTCAATCTGCAAAGTGTGTTCTGTCATTTTCGTATAAAAATAAAGCCCTGGGATGAAAATCCCGGGGCTTTTTTATTAGCCGGCAACGAATCCGATAACATCTATTTGCTTTGTGTGACGGGATATTTAT
>CAZBZA010000172.1:0-3674 GCA_964495865.1 uncultured Lentimicrobiaceae bacterium | reverse complement strand
TTAGCCGGCAACGAATCCGATAACATCTATTTGCTTTGTGTGACGGGATATTTATCCGGATTAAGATATTGTACCTGAGCAGGTTCGGATGGTTTATAAAGTGTAAGGAACCAGGGATTCTTCAACTGATCCATACTTGGCTTTATTTCGCTCATATTCAACTTTTTATTTACCACCAGGCTTGTGACCTTTGGTTGCAGCGTGACTTCCATTTCCGATAATCGGTTAATTACCTCAATATATATCTTGTCGAGCAGTTCGATATGTTCGAGGTAATAGTCCATGCTTTTATTGAAATTATCCGGATCAATATCATGTTTCCGAAAAACATGCGCAAACCTGATACGCTGATCAATAGAATCATTCTTGCGCGAAAGCGAGTCGTTCGAAATACGCAGGGTAGCTTCTGTAAGATGTATATCAACCAGAATATTGATCATTTCGTCTTCATTCAGCGTACCTGCCGGCTTTGAAGTGAATATGCTGTCGCACGAAACGGTCAGCATTGCAATCGAAACAAACAAAATCCATTTCTTAATCATACAGTTATTACAGTACTAATTTTCCTTTCAGGAAGCAGGCGTATTGACGAAACATAAACTGCTGGAGGTGCAGTTATTTTCCGCCGTGTTTTTTCAGGTATTCAGCGTTGAGTTCTTTAATTACATCGCTGGTTACATTTAGTGTGTCATTGGCATACAATATGTTACCGCCTTTTTGGAACCCAAGTATGTAATCGAATTTGTATTTTTCGTTATATCGTTCCAGGAAATTCATTACCGAATCAAGTATTGCTACGTTCATTTCCATTTCACTTTGCTGCAGATCGGCTAAATACCTGTCGCGCAGTCCGTATATTTGCTGCTGGGTTTGCTGAAGTTGTCCGTATATTTCCTGTGCACTTTTATCACTAAGCGTTTTCTTTGTCATCTGATCTTCAAAATATGCGGCATCTTTTTCAAGCGCTTTTTGTTTGGAAGCAACTTCTCCTTCGAGGCGCCGTCCTTTGGCTTCAAGATCTGCACGCATTTTCTTAACCAGTTCGTAGTTGCTTAAAATACTGTCGTTACTTACAAATGCAACCGAAATAGATCCTTTGTTAGCCTTTTCGAAAGCTCCTGATGCAGTATTACCTGAATTTCCCGATCCTGTGAAATGCAGTATGTAAAGAATAATAAGTCCGGCAAGCATTACCAGGTTGAGCGCTAGCAACAGCGGATTTATTTTATTTCCGGCTGGTGCAATCGGCGCTTCGGGCTTAACAACTGGTTCCTGCATAACTGCGTTATGTTCGCTGTTAGGTGTGTTTTCATTGTTGTTGTTGATTTCTTCAGTCATCTTTTTTGGGATATCGGGATTATTATAAAAACAACCTGGTTCATATAATTATGAAACAGGTTGCGAAGTTAAAAAAAACACTTATTTTTCAAGCTATTAGTTACCAACTTCTGAGATGTATTTTATGCGCATCAGCCTGATTTCTTCTTCGGTGAATTCGTTTTCACCCAGGTCTTTCAGCGCTGTTTCGACTGAATCGGTTTCAGCTTCTTCAAAATACTCTATAATCTCTTCCTGGTGATAGGGGTCTATGGTTTCGTTCAGGTAATAGGACAGGTCTAATTTTGTGCCCGAATCTACTATACTTTCTATCTCTGTGAGTAATTCGTCGGCAGTAAGGTTTTTTGCTACAGCAATATCTTCGAGCGAAATTTTACGGTCGATATTTGTAATAATATAGACTTTAAGCCCTGATTTGTTTACTACCGATTTTACAACCATGTCCATCGGACGCATGATCTCATTTTCTTCCACATAGGATGAAATCAGCTCCAGGAATGGTTTCCCGTATTTCTGTGCTTTGCCTGCACCAACTCCTGTAATGCGCTGAAGTTCGTCCATACTTATCGGATACTGTATCGCCATATCTTCGAGCGAAGGATCCTGAAATATTACAAACGGGGGAAGGCTTTCTTTGCGGGCAATTTCTTTGCGAAGGTCTTTCAGAAGCGAGAAAAGCGTTTTGTCGGTGGTGCTGGTTCGTGCGCCGCCTCCTGCCATCATTTCGTCATCATCTCCTTCTTCGGGATCGGCATCCTTGGCAACCATTACTGCGTATGGTTTTTTAAGGAACTTCTGCCCTTCGGGGGTGATCTTTAAAATACCGTAATTTTCAATATCTTTAACTACAAGCCGTTCGATAAGCATTTGGCGCAGCACTCCATCCCAGAAACGCTCACTTTCCTCCATGCCCTTACCGAAGATATCCAGCTCGTTATGTTTGTACGATTTTATATTGGATGTGACTTTCCCTATCAATATGCTAACGATATGTTTTGCTTTGCATAATTGTTTGGTGGCCAGCACAGCTTCCAACGCAAGGTCAACATATTCGCGGCCGTCAATTTTGGTTTTCGGATGCAGACAGTTGTCGCAGTTGCCACAATTTTCCTCCGGATATGCCTCTCCAAAATAATGAAGCAATTGTTTTCGGCGGCACATGGCCGATTCAGCAAACGAAACCACCTCCATCAACAATTGATTGGCAATTTCCTGCTCAGCTACACCTTTGTTTTTACTGAATTTTTCGAGTTTTTCAATGTCTTCGTAAGCATAAAATGCCAGGCAGATACCCTCTCCGTCGTCACGGCCCGAACGTCCTGTTTCCTGGTAATACCCTTCGAGACTTTTCGGCATGTCGTAATGGATTACAAAACGCACATCCGGTTTGTCGATCCCCATTCCGAAAGCAATGGTTGCTACAATTACGTCAGCCTCTTCCATCAGGAATTTATCCTGGTTCTCGACACGCACTGCCGAATCCAGGCCGGCATGGTAAGGTAATGCTTTAATGCCGTTAACCACCAGGGTTTCCGATAGCTCTTCGACCTGCCTGCGGCTAAGGCAATAAATAATCCCCGATTTACCCATATGCATTTTGATAAACCGGATCACATCTTTATTTACATCCTCATTTTTTTGCTTTACTTCATAGTAAAGGTTAGCACGGTTAAATGATGATTTGTAAAGTGCGGTTTCCTGCTGCCCAAGGCTTTTCAGAATATCCTGCTGAACTTTGGGCGTAGCCGTAGCAGTTAATGCAAGAACGGGAACATCCTGCCCGATGGCATCAATTATCGGACGGAGCCTGCGATATTCAGGTCTGAAATCATGGCCCCATTCCGAAATACAATGTGCTTCGTCAATAGCGTAAAATGATATTTTTATATCTCTGAAAAAAGCAATATTTTCTTCCTTAGTCAGCGATTCGGGTGCAACATAAAGCAGCTTTGTCTTTCCTTCGGTTAAATCACTTTTAACTTGTGTAATCTCGCTTTTCGAAAGTGAGGAGTTGAGTACATGGGCAATGCCTTTATCGGCACCAAATTGTCTCATGGCATCAACCTGGTTTTTCATCAGGGATATCAGGGGCGAAATAATTATTGCCGTTCCTTCCATAATCATAGCAGGAAGCTGGTAGCACATTGACTTGCCACCTCCGGTAGGCATAATTACAAATGTATCGTTGCCTGCAAGTACATTACGGATTATAGCTTCCTGATTTCCTTTGAAACTCTCAAATCCGAATATCTTTTTGAGTGTGGTGCGCAAAGGGTAATCTTTGAAATCTTCATTCTTTTTCATTCCACGAGCATTATTCATGTATTCACACCATT
>CAZBZA010000171.1:3700-6604 GCA_964495865.1 uncultured Lentimicrobiaceae bacterium | reverse complement strand
GTTTCACCCGCTTTTCGTACTTTCGCCCCATATTCGAAAGCGGGTAGCTTTCGTAGTATTCATTTATTACATACTGAAATACTGCAACTTATATGATAACCAATCAACTGATTAACCCTGCAAGTATCGTAATTGTCGGAGGTTCGAACGATACAGCCAAACCAGGCGGTAAAGTACTGAAAAACCTGATCGACAACCATTTCGGAGGAAAATTGTATGTGGTGAATCCTAAAGAAGATATTATCCAGGGAATAACCTGTCACAAAAGTGTTGATGAATTGCCTGAGTGCGATCTGGCCATACTGGCTATAGCGGCAAAATATTGTCCGGAAACGGTCGAAAAACTGGCCCGCGACAAACAAACCCGCGCATTTATTATTCTATCGGCAGGTTTTCATGAGGAAAGTGAAGAAGGTGCTGTACTGGAAGAAAAAATAGTAGCAACTGTAAATCAATACAATGCATGCCTGATTGGACCGAATTGTATTGGCATGATGAACCATCATCATACTTCAGTTTTTACAACTCCAATTCCAAAACTGGACCCTAAAGGCGTCGATTTTATCTCCGGTTCAGGTGCTACGGCAGTGTTTATTATGGAAGCCTCTATTCCTAAAGGGCTTACTTTTTCGAGTGTTTATTCGGTTGGCAACAGCGCACAACTTGGTGTTGAAGATGTTTTAAAATACCTCGACGAAAATTTCGATCCCGAAACGAGCTCACGTGTAAAACTGCTCTATATCGAAAGTGTGAATAAACCGGATATGTTGCTGAAACATGCTTCGTCGCTGATTCGCAAGGGCTGTAGCATAGCTGCCATTAAATCAGGAAGTTCAGCCGCAGGTAGCCGTGCAGCCTCATCGCATACGGGTGCATTGGCAAGTCCGGATGTAGCTGTTGAATCGCTTTTCCGTAAAGCCGGAATTGTTCGTTGCCATAGCCGCGAGGAACTTACAACAGTAGCAAGTATTTTCATGCATAAACAATTGAAAGGCAAAAATATAGCTATTATAACCCATGCCGGGGGACCAGCGGTAATGCTAACCGATGCTCTATCCGAAGGAGGCCTTGAAATTCCGCACCTCGAACATCCTGAACTACTTACAAAACTTTTCCCGGGTTCATCCGTTGCAAATCCTATCGATTTTTTGGCAACAGGAACAGCCGAACAGCTGGGATTTATTATTGATGCATGCGAAAATGACTTTCCGGATATTGACGGAATGGCAGTTATTTTCGGCAGTCCGGGGCTTTTTGAAGTGTACGATGTGTATAAGCTTCTGGATGAAAAAATGCGTTCGTGCAGCAAACCGATTTATCCGGTGCTGCCTTCAATAATTAATGTAAAAAACGAAATTGAATACTTTATCGGATTAGGGCGCATAAATTTCCCCGACGAGGTAAACTTCGGAAATGCACTCTGCAAAGTTTATAATACTCCTGCTCCTGCACCCGAAACTGTCGCTCAGCCAGAAATTAATATTAAAGCTATCCGTGCAATTATCAACCAGGCTGAGGACGGATATCTGCATCCCGAAAAAGTTCAGGCATTGTTCGATGCAGCAGGTATTCCGCGTGCAGGCGAAGCCGTTGTTACTGACAAGGAGTCTGCCATTAAAGCTGCATCAGAACTGGGTTTGCCTGTAGTGATGAAAGTAGTTGGCCCGGTTCATAAATCCGATGTTGGTGGTGTGGTTCTTAATGTAAAGAACTTTGACCAGGTGGCTGCTGAATTTGACCGTATGATTCAGATTGCAGACACAACTGCCATTTTGATTCAACCTATGCTCAGCGGACATTCCGTGTATATCGGTGCAAAACAGGAACCAAAATTCGGCCATATGGTTTTATGCGGACTGGGAGGAATTTATATAGAAGTATTGAAAGACGTGCAATCGTCGCTGGCACCTGTTTCGATGGGAGAAGCTGCGGATATGATTACCCGGTTGAAAAGTTACAAGATTATACAAGGAGTGCGAGGACAGGAAGGCTTGAATGAAGAACTTTTCGCTGATGTAATCGCCCGTGTTTCAGCTCTTTGCCTGGCTGCTCCTGAAATTGCTGAAATGGATATCAATCCGCTCATGGGCAATATGAAGATGCTTAAAGCTGTGGATGCAAGGATACGGATTGAGAAGTAACGGCAGTAAATATTTCAAGGTAAACCAAACAATTTGATTAAACGAATTATTGCTTATTCCCCGTACAACAAGAAATGAAAAGAAATGATCTGATTTTCCTTACCACTGTATTTGTGGTGTTTGCGCTTTTTTTGTTTGTAAAACCTGTTACTTCCTGGTACATGCAGTTTAATAAAGAGCATGGAATGGTAATGAGCTTTCTGAAATTTGCGCTGTTGGCCACTTTAGGAGAAATAATAGCCCTTCGAATCAAGACCGGAAACTACAACGAACCTGGTTTTGGAATTATTCCACGCATGATAGTATGGGGATTTCTGGGCTTAGCTATTAACCTTGCTTTCAATATTTTTGCTTCCGGAGCACCGGTTTTCCTGGCTTATATGGGATTAAAAGATGCACCGGCTGCCATGAACGGTAGTTTTTCGGGACTCAAATTACTGGATGCTTTTACAATTTCCACTACCATGAACCTCATTTTTGCCCCGGTAATGATGACTTTTCATAAAATAACTGATATCCATATTATTGCAAACGGAGGAACGGTCAGTGGATTGTTGAAACCCATCCCTTTCGGACCCATCCTGAAAGGTATCAACTGGGATGTAATGTGGAACTTTATTTTCAAAAAGACCATCCCCTTTTTCTGGATACCTGCTCATACTATTACATTTTTGCTTCCTCCCGAATTCAGGGTATTATTTGCTGCTTTATTGGGAATAGCGCTGGGATTGATTTTGGCGATCGGCGGGCAGAAAGCAGTGAA
>CAZBZA010000171.1:0-3600 GCA_964495865.1 uncultured Lentimicrobiaceae bacterium | reverse complement strand
TTGATTTTTCATTTTATTATCACATTCCTATTTCTAATCTTTGTGAATCGATTAACACCAATTTAAAGATTGTGTAATTAATTCACATACAGATGAAAGCAGGAACTTTTGACACTCCAATCGATTTTGAAATCGTAACCGACAAGATTAAAGAACTTAATGTACCTGTAGTTGGAAAAGCGACTATCAGGGAAATAAAACGTCTTGTCGATAACATTGAAACAGCTTCAGGTACAAAATTCGTAAGGATGGAAATGGGTGTGCCCGGATTGCCACCTGCACAAATCGGGACCGATGCTGAGATTGAAGCGTTGCAAAGAGGTGTTGCTGCCATTTATCCTGATATTGATGGCATTCCTTCGTTAAAAAAAGAAGTTTCATCCTTTGTTAAAAATTTCCTGGATATTGATGTTGATGCCGCTGGCTGCATCCCAACAGTTGGTTCCATGCAGGGTGGTTTTGCATCCTTTATGACGCTTTCGCGGATGAATAAGGCTAAAGATACTACGCTATTTATCGATCCGGGATTCCCTGTTCATAAGCAACAGCATAAAGTACTGGGGTATAAATTCGATAGTTTCGATGTATATGAATACCGCGGAGAGAAACTTCGCGAAAAACTTGAGTCCTATTTTAAAAAGGGTAATATTCACTCTGTTTTGTATTCAAATCCTAACAACCCATCGTGGATTTGTTTTACCGATCAGGAACTACAGATTATAGGCGAATTGGCAAATAAATACGGAGTTGTAATATTGGAAGACCTCGCGTATTTCGGAATGGATTTCCGCAAGGATTACAGCAAACCGGGCGTACCTCCTTATCAGCCTACAGTAGCTAAATACACTGATAATTACATACTTCTGATAAGCAGCTCGAAAGCATTCAGTTATGCCGGACAGCGCATAGGAATGATGGTTATAAGCAACAAATTATTCAATACACGGGCCGAAGATTTACTCAGGTATTATTCGAGCGATCAGTTTGGACGTGCCATGATATTCGGAACGGTTTATTCGCTGAGTTCCGGCACCGCGCATTCGGCCCAGTATGCGCTTGCAGCTATTTTGAAAGCAGCAAACGAAGGAAAATTCAATTTCGTAGAACAAGTTAAAGAATACGGCGAGAAGGCAAAAATCATGAAAAAACTGTTTCTCGATAATGGATTCCATATCGTGTATGATAAAGATATTGACCAGCCAATTGCTGATGGTTTCTATTTTACGATTGCTTATCCTGGCTTCGATGGACCCGACTTGATTGAAGAACTTTTATATTACGGAATCAGCGCTATTTCGCTTTCAATAACTGGTAGCGAGCATACCGAAGGACTCAGGGCTTGTGTTTCGTTAGTAAAACGCACACAGTTTCCTGATCTTGAATTCCGTTTAAAGAAATTTCATGAGCATCATCCTGTATGACAGAGAGTTGATTGATCACATAATTTAAATTTTCATTAAAAAATCCGAAGCACCTCAGTTTCGGATTTTTTATTTTTGTGATGTGGCATTTGATTTCATGTCTAATTTGTTTTTCTCCTGAAGCAGGAAAACGTTCCGAGTTTGATAAAAAAATCAAAAATCACATGAATGTTCCAAAATAATATTTCAGACAATTTAAACTCATTTTAAATTACCACCTTTATTTACGATTGTCATATTAAAAACATGTCGGAATTGCAATAAATATCTACCTTCGCCCCCACAATTCAGTGAAACTCTTAATTATTATGGCAAAAATAAAAGGCGAAATTGTTGTTGATGTCGAAAGGTGCAAAGGATGCGAAGTATGCATTCCTGCATGCCCCGAAGATGTTATAGCTATGGCAAAACAAGTAAACAGAAAAGGATATCATTATGCAATGCCAACCAACGATATGTGCACCGGTTGCACCAATTGTGCTGTGGTTTGCCCTGACGGTGCAATTACTGTTTACCGCAAGAAATTTATTGATTAAGCATAAAAACTAACCTTAGGATGAAAGAATTACGGTTAATGAAAGGAAATGAGGCTTTTGCGGAAGCTTGCATCCGTGCCGGAGCTGATGGGTATTTCGGATACCCGATCACGCCTCAGTCGGAAGTAATGGAATACCTTATGGCTCAGAAAACTCATGAGCGCACAGGTATGGTTACATTGCAGGCTGAAAGTGAAATAGCTGCTATAAATATGGTTTACGGTGGAGCAGGCTGCGGAAAACGTGTGCTCACTTCATCATCGAGCCCCGGAATGAGTTTAAAACAGGAAGGCATTTCATACATTGCCGGCTCCGAACTACCTTGTTTACTTTTGAATGTTGTACGTGGCGGACCAGGTTTAGGAACAATTCAGCCTTCGCAATCCGACTATTTCCAAAGCACAAAAGGTGGCGGACATGGTGATTACCGACTTATCGTTCTTGCACCTTCCTCCGTTCAGGAAATGGCTGATTTTGCAGGATTGGGATTTGAGCTTGCTTTCAAATACCGTAATCCGGTTCTGGTTCTTTCGGATGGCGCTATTGGTCAGATGATGGAAAAAGTTGAACTTGATGTTCAGAAACCTCGTTTTACCGAAGAAGAGATCAGGAAAAACACGCCATGGGCAACTATTGGTAAAACTCCTGACAGAGAGCGAAATATAATAACTTCCCTCGACCTGGAATCCATCAAAATGGAACAGCACAATCAAAAGCTACAGGCAAAATACAGGGAAATTGAGAAAAACGAAGTCCGTTACGAAAAGATTAACTGCGAAGATGCCGAATACGCTTTTGTAGCTTATGGAACCAGCGCACGTATTTGTCAGAAAGCGATTGAGCTTGCACGTGCCGAAGGTATTAAAGTCGGGCTGATGAGGCCTATTACTTTATTCCCTTTCCCAAAGCAGGTGATCAAGGACATGACATCAAAGGTAAAAGGCATTTTGTGTGTCGAAATGAGTGCCGGACAAATGATTGAAGACGTGCAACTAGCTGTCGAAGGCCGCGTAAAAGTTGAACATTTCGGTCGTTTCGGAGGAATCGTACATTCACCGTCAGAAATAGTGGAAGCATTGAAGAAACAAATAATCGGAGGATAGGATTATGGCCGAATTTAAAACAAACACCGAAATACTGCAACCGGAAAACCTGGTTTATAAACGTACTGAATTGCTTACCGAAAAAGCGCTCAGCTACTGCCCGGGTTGCGGACACGGAACTGCCCATCGTATTATCATGGAAGTTCTCGAAGAAATGAATATTCAATCCGAAACCATTGGCGTAGCACCTGTAGGATGCTCGGTACTGGCTTATGAATTTATGAATATTGATATGACTCAGGCTGCTCATGGTCGTGCTCCTGCTGTGGCTACTGCTATTAAAAGGTTATTCCCCGATAAATATGTTTTCACCTATCAGGGTGATGGCGACCTTGCAGCTATAGGCACAGCCGAAACCATTCATGCCTGCAACCGCGGCGAAAACATGACTATCATTTTCGTTAACAACGGAATTTATGGAATGACTGGCGGACAAATGGCCCCTACCACACTCCCCGGAATGAAATCAAGCACTTCTCCTTATGGACGCGATGTTGCTACCATGGGAAATCCTTTGAAAATGACTGAACTTGTTGCCAC
>CAZBZA010000170.1:0-6619 GCA_964495865.1 uncultured Lentimicrobiaceae bacterium | reverse complement strand
AGGCAACAGCAAGATGCCGCAACTGACCATCGCAAATGCAGGCCCGGATGATACTTGATCATACTGCATTATAGTAAGTGATGTTTTCCACTGTGTTGATATAGCTTTGATAGTGTTGGAAGCAGTACCATTACCATGAGCCACTCAAATTGGTCATGCATAGTCTTAACAATGATTTAATATAGGAGTAATATTGAGGTAATAATATGGATATATTTTTGCATCATCTAAAAAGCAAGAATATGAAAAAGATAATAGCTATAGCACTCATAGGAGTTGCCCTCGTAATGGGAACCAACGTTTTCGCAACTGGAGATATGCCTGCCAATGCAGCTGCCAAATCAAGTATAAGCGGAAAAGTAGTTGATATTAAAACCGGCGAATCGCTGGTAGGAGTTGCTGTTGCAGTTGAAGGAACAGATCAGAAAGTTTATACTGATCTCGATGGTAACTTTACCATAAGCAATATTGATCCGGGACATTACAACCTTGTTCTTTCACTTATTTCCTACAAAAACAGCCTGGTTGAAAACCTGAAACTTAATCCTGGTAAAAAGGAAGTAGTTGATATTAAGCTGGATGTGATCCGATAATCCTTTTCTATATATAATTCAAAGGCTGTACATTATTGTATGGCCTTTTTTTTTGCGGTGATTCTTCATATCGGAGAAATGCCAGTGATACTTTTTATTACCAGAATAATCAGCAATATTTCATATTGGTTTATTCCATTTAAATTGTCAGATTAACAGGATGTTACATTATTTAAAACAAAGTTTTATCAAATTATTATGTTTGGTTTTTAGTTGAATAACAAGCCAGCTTAAACCGATTTTTGCAAATATAAAATCAAAGCATATGAACACAAATAAAATAGAACAGGCTGAGACCCAAGCTGAAATATTGTCCAAAATACATCCTGCAACAACGGCAATACTCGAATATGATGAACCGGGATATGATATGGCTTCGGGAGGCTCAACCCAGGTATTGGGCGATTTCCTTGAATTCACTGATTATTTAATTCCAACTAACCGAATCATTCAGATGTATAAAAACTCACGGCAATCTGCTAATGATGATCTTTTAACAAATTTATAATTGCGGATTGGCTATTGGAGATTTGGTATTTGATATTGGTATTTGGCTTTTTGAAATTTGGAACTTGTATTTGCCCGCCCGTTGCAAAGAGGAACTTGCATTACAATTACCAAATTTTTGGTTAACATATTTATAACATGAAAATCATGAAAAACAAGTGGGTAAAAAACAAGAAACGGAGTCGCATTTTACACTTAAACCGCTGCGATACTGTATCTAAAGCACTTTTAAACCTGCTGTATCAGGATAGTCACCATGTTAAACGCCATCCTGCATTAAAACACTAAAAGCAGAATCTATATCATTGTTTACCTGTATGTTATATAATATAATAGCATCAATATTCTTGAAGTACAACTGCTCAGAATCACCTTTTTCGATTTATAATTATATGTTAACATTGGACAAACAGTGAAATAATATTACATGCGGTACTTTGCATTTGAAAATTTAAACGAAATAAAATGAAAACGAAAATACTCTTTATATTAGCCTTGTCCGGAATCATAACCTTTAATACAAAAGCTCAGGAGGCTCTGACATATAATACAGGGATTCACAAAACTGAATCGGAGATCAAGTCGCCCACAGTTTATGTTTTTGAATTTACAGCCTATTCCCGCGATTATGAACTTGATAATATAACAACCGAGATGGCAGGCGAACATCCTTTCGGCGATCAGATATCAAAAAAAGTATATTTACTCGAAAGCAAATATACTTCCGAAGTAGCCCTGATACCAGGAAACCCACAAACGAAAACTGTAATTCAAAAACCAGTTATTTATGAAACTGTAAAACGTATTGAGAAGCAGTTGAAAAAATCAGTTAAAAAAGAAGAACTTTCTGTATCTGATGCAGCTTACACTTTTAATAAGGTGCTGGATGTGGCTCTTAATACCTTAACTGCAAACACCGAAAGATTTGAATCCGCAATTGAATCACTGGATGAAACGGATGCGAAAATTGACCTGTTCACAAAACGTGTTAATCTTATTTACTGATAACCAAGCGGGGCGAACTGATAAATAACAGCCAGAACTTCGCTTTACACACATTCACAAAAATTCATCAACAATCTAATTTACAGGACTATAAATTTAGTCTACAGCTATGATTATGTCCTGATTTTACCCTTTCTGAAACGCAAATATCTTTTATTCAAAACAATACATATTAACCAAAAACAAAAAACCACTAACCTAAAAATCAGTTATGCTAATGCAAAAAATTTACACATTTCTATTGATATTCCTGATAATCGGGATATCTGCCTTTGCTCAGAAAACGAGTATAGAAGGCACAGTTAAAACATCGAAAGGAGAAAGTCTGCCGGGAGCAACGGTAATGATTAAAGGATCAACCTCAGGCGCGATAACCGATGTAAACGGCAAATTTTCAGTTTCAGCTTTGGCTGCTGATGTTCTGGTAATTTCATTTATCGGTTTCGAAACTCAGGAAATCGCCGTTGGAACTCAAAGTGTTATAAATGTTACCCTTACTGAATCGGGACAGCAGATTGAAGGTATTGTTGTAACAGCTCTTGGTATCGAAAAACAGAAAAGCACTATCGGTTATGCCATTGGTGATGTAAAAGGCAGCGACCTTGTTAAAGCCAGGGAACCCAATGCAATTAATGCACTTACCGGCAAAGTTGCCGGACTTGTTATTGGCAGTTCATCCGAAATACTGGGTGCACCAAATGTGCTTCTGCGCGGGGTTACACCTCTTTATGTAATTAACGGAGTACCCGTACAGTCCGACACCTGGAATATTAATCCTGATGATATCGAAAGTTATACTATTTTAAAAGGGCCGACAGCAGCTGCTTTATATGGATCGCGCGGTCAAAATGGTGCCATACAGATTACTACCAAACGTGGAACAAGCAACAAAAGAGAGTTCTCCGTCGATTTCAATTCAAGTACTATGTTCGAAAAAGGGTTCTTAGCTATTCCTGAAGTTCAGGATGAATATGGACCCGGTGATCATGGAAAATACGCATTTGTTGACGGTCGCGGCGGCGGAACCAATGACGGCGACTACGATATATGGGGACCAAAACTCGACGGACAACTGCTTCCGCAATATGACAGTCCGATAGATCCTGCAACCGGCGAAAGAATACCTACACCCTGGGTTCCCCGTGGGAAGGACAATCTGAAACGTTTCCTCGAAACAGGCTTGTTATCAACAAACAGCATTGCTATTGCAAGCAGTAACCAGAAATATGACCTCCGTTTTTCAGGAACTTACAGCTATCAGAAAGGGATTGTACCCAATACTTCACTTAACATGACAAATTTCAGCCTGGCAGGTGGTTATAATATTTCGAAGAAATTACGTGTTGAAGCCAATATGGCTTATAGCCGGCAATTTACGCCTAATGTACCTGATGTAAGCTATGGCCCCAACAGTATCATTTACAATATGATAGCCTGGGGCGGTGCTGACTGGGATATTGATGATATGCGCGATTACTGGCAACCCGGTAAAGAAGGTGTACAATCCATATATGCCGAATATCAGCGTTACCACAACCCTTATTTTATGGCTTATGAATGGTTGCGCGGACATTATAAAACCGACCTTAATGGTTATGTTTCAGCAAAATACCGTTTCACTGATCATCTGAACCTGATGGCCCGTTCGTCAGTAACTTCATATGATCTGCTACGGACTGAAAAAATGCCTTTCTCCGCTCATCCTTACGGCAGAGAAGCTGGCCTTGGAGATTACAGAGAAGATAAAAGAACACTTTTCGAAAACAATACCGATATTTTGCTTTCGTACGATCAATATATTGTTCCTAAACTAAGTGTACATGCTTCGGCAGGAGGAAACCTTCGTTCCTATTCGTTCCGCAGCAGCTATGCAACAACTGATTATCTGAACGTACCTGAATGGTATAACCTGAGCAACTCAAAAAACCCGGTTATGTCCTACAACTTTTATGCACCAATGACAGTATTAAGCGGATATGCTCTGGCTGATTTCACTTATAATGATTTCGCTACTTTATCATTAACAGGACGTTGGGATAAAAACTCGACACTTCCGGCTGATAACAATGTTTATTTCTACCCGAGTGTTTCAACAAGTATTGAAGTTTCAAAACTTATTGAGATACCTACTGTAAAATCGTGGAAAATAAGAGGTTCCTATGCAAATGTTGGCAGTGCCTTAACTACTTCGATGATTGGACCAACTTCGGATGTACTTGATTATGGAGCAAGCTATTACTCACCTTACGATGGGCCTTCCTATATCAACAGTCCGTCATACGGGATCAGCCTGGTGCAAGGTCTTGCTTCAGCTTCATACACAGGAACAATTACCAATCCGGATATTGAACCTAGTTTCAGTTCGGCCTGGGAAGCAGGCACTGATGTAAGTTTACTCGAAAACCGACTGGGATTTGATTTTACTTATTTTTCAACTATTGATGGTCCGGCTATTTTCGCACTACCAATTTCGAATGCTTCAGGTTTTGGATATGCGCTTGTTAACGGAATAAAAGTTCAACGCAAAGGGATTGAGATTTCGGCCAATGCGGTTCCTGTGTATCAGCCTAACGGATTAAAATGGGATATTTCGGCCAATTATTCAACCAACCAGTCTTATCTGAAAGAAATATATCCTGGTGTCGAAAATTACAATATCTACCTGAAAGTTGGCGACCGTATGGATAAAATGTATGGTTCTGATTTCGTAAGGAATGACGAAGGACAAATTATTAATGATGCCAGTGGCCGCCCGATTCGTAACTCAGTAACTCAGTTTCTGGGATACACCAATGCCGATTGGGTAGGAGCTTTGCGAAATACGCTTACCTATAAAGGAATAAGCTTTTCATTTCAGATCGACGGACGATTTGGTGGAACCATCCTCGATTATGTAGAGAAAAAAACCTACCAGGGAGGCAGGCATATTGCAACTGTAGAAGGAGCAATGGGTGAAGCCAGGGCAAATGATATCCTTGGAATCAAATCCTACATTGGCGAAGGTGTTGTTGTAAGTAACGGAGCAGCAATCGAATATGATGCCGATGGAAAAATCACAAATAGCGGTGAGCTCGAATTTGCTCCGAATACAACAGCAACCTATGTTCAGGATTACATAAGCAGGTATTACGGAACAGATGCTTCCACCTCTATCAGCCGCACTTTTGTAAAACTGCGTGAAGTGGTATTAACCTACAGCATTCCAAAGTCGTTTTTAAAGAAATCGCTTCTGCAGCAGGCTAGCATTTCGTTCGTAGGCCGCAACTTACTCTACTTTGCTGAGCGCAGTGATATTGATATTGAACAATATACAGGCAATTCAGGCTACTCAGGGCTTCAAACCCCTACAACCCGGAGATTCGGTTTCAATATTAACCTTACTTTCTAAATGATTAAACTTCACCCTTACAAAATCTAAAAAAATGAAAAAGACATTCTATATCTTCCTGTTGCTTACACTCACTTTTGCAGCATGTAATAAATTTGAGGAGTTCGAAAAAAATCCCAATAAACCGGGCGAAGTGCCTCCATCACTCATATTCACGAATGTGATAAACAGCATGGTGTATCTGCCCTGGGGCGACGAACAACGCTGGAACCAGTTCTATTGCAGCAATTACGCGTATTACGATGATCAGGAATACGACTGGACAACCACCAGTTTTAACTACACGAAACTGAATAATGTTAAACAAATGGTTGCAGAAGCCACACGTGTAGGATTACCCGAAAACAATGCCTATTCAGCACTGGCCAAATTTTTTAATGCCTATTTTTATGTTGATATGAGCATGCGCCTGGGCGATATTCCTTTAACTGACGCGCTTAAAGGCCTCGAAAACACCACTCCTGCTTACAACACCCAAAAGGCTGTTTTTCAGCAGGCATTAGTTTGGCTCGATGAATCCAACAGTGATTTGCAAAAACTTATTAATGCCAACGATAATTCGTTAAGCGGCGATTTCATGCTGGGCAATGATCTCAGGAAATGGCAGAAAGTTGTGAATGCTTATAAACTGAGAGTTCTTATTACATTAAGTAAGAAAGAAAATGATACCGACTTAAATATAAGGCAATCGTTTGCCAATATGACAGGTAATCCTTCTGCTTATCCTCTGATGACATCGCTTGACGATAATTTGCAATATACCTTTAACAGTGGTTCCGAAAAATACCCTTTAAATCCTGATAACTATGGATTTACTGCATTGCGAATTAATACCGCAGCTACTTATCTCAATACGCTGGTTTCCTTGCGCGATCCACGTACATTCCTTACCGCTGACCCCGCTCCCAAAAAACTGGAATCCGGATTAACTGCAACGGATTATGAAGCTTATGTGGGTGCAAGTTCAGGTGAAAGTTTGGACGATATGTCAACAAAAATGCTCAACGGCGAATACTCCGCTGTAAATAAAGAGAAATATTATGGTTCATACCTGGGCGAACCGGCCATTCAGATTGGATACATTGAGCAGTGTTTCAATATTGCGGAAGCTATTAACCGCGGCTGG
>CAZBZA010000169.1:5424-6653 GCA_964495865.1 uncultured Lentimicrobiaceae bacterium | reverse complement strand
AATAAAAGAAAATCAGGGAGAAAATGATTGCCCGTAGGGCATTAACTGAAAAAAATGTAAAAAATGATGTTCAGTCCACGATTCTGTTTTGTGGAAGTTATTTCGGAAGTTTCACTAAATCTCAACATCAGAAGAACTATTTCTCTGATTATCAGGAATAGTTTTCGCAAAAAATAACGATTTAAAAGGTAAACGTACTATGAACTTATATTTCCCAGAAGCACTCAGGGTTTCAAATTTACCGGTATTTTACGCCATTTAGTTAAAACCGTCACAAATTCATCATGCTTTCGGGTCGAAACCGGCAATTTTATTGTGTTATCCAACTGAACATCTTTACCTGTGCGAGAAAAAGATTTCACATAATTCATATTCACTAAAAATGATTTATGAATCCTGAAAAAATACTGGCTGAATAAAAGTTCTTCAACATCCTTTAACGTGCGCGAAACCAATAAAACCCTTCCATCAGCAAGGTTTACTTTCGTATAATTACCGTCACCTTCGCAATAAATTATATCATTGAGTTTTTCCATCTGGTACCCATCCAAAATGGGGAAGGCAACTTTCATTCCCATATCAACCCCATTATTGAAATTGTAAATAAAAGCTTCAATACGTTTTTGGCTTGAGTTGGCATGTCTGTTGCGTTTAAACCTGAGTAACGTTTCCGAAAGATGTAAAAAATTAATAGGCTTAACCAGGTAATCAAGCGCTGAATATTTTATAGCATCAATGGCATAATGCTTGAATGAGGTAACAAAAATAACTTCAAATTTATACGAAGTAAAATAATCGAAAAGCTTGAATCCATTCTCAATGGGCATTACGATATCAAGGAATACTATTTCCGGATCAGTTTTTTTTATAAGTTCAACTCCTTCTTTTACTGATTCAGCATATCCTTTAATTTCAAGTGTATCGCTGAAATACTTTTCAATCCGGTCTTTAAAAAGTGCCCGGTCATTCTCATCATCATCAATTATAATGCAACTGATTTTATGGAAATTCATATAATTGGTTTTACCGATAAAAGTAATCTAATTTACATTAGCAAAAGTAAGTCATTTAGCAAACGTTACTTTGAAGGAAACCATCGTATGATAATGTTAAATTATCGCATTAACGCAACTGCATAGTCAACAACGAGTATTGATAGATTCAATCCTTATGTGCAATTATAGATGAATTTGATTCGCTATGTTTATCAATATTAACCATATAATTTT
>CAZBZA010000169.1:0-5324 GCA_964495865.1 uncultured Lentimicrobiaceae bacterium | reverse complement strand
AATTTTTATTACCGCAAACCTGTCAAACCAAAGGCATGAGACGCAAAACACTATGCCGTAGATTATCAGTAAAGTTGGACGCAAAAGCCGGAATTTTTATATTGTTGATAATGAAGCTATTGAAAATCATTAACCGACTATTGTAATGACAATACCCAGGTAGTTTTTCTTTTATCGCAAGGGCGAAAAGAAATAAAATGCATATTATCAGGATATTAGGGCGCAAAGGCTTGATTTCGCATCTTACTGATAATTAATTGTTTGAAAATTATTAACTGACTATTGTAATGAAACACCGGGTTTTAATGTTACAATCAACGATCGCAGTAAAATCGATATACTAACAAAAATAAAGCAGCAACCTGTATGAATTTACTTTCTGAGACGCAATGTTTTTCTACCTTCGCATTGAAATAATATGAACATCAAATTAAAATCACGGAATATGTCGCGTTTTATACTCACTTCACTCATTTTCAGCTTTATACTTATTTCCTGCTCAACAGGAAAAAAGGCTTACGAGCGTGGCGATTACTACAATGCCACTTTGCAGGCTGTAAACCGGCTGAGGAGCAATCCCGATTCAAAAAAAGCGCTAAACGCTGTTAAGGATAGTTATCCCATGTCGATTACATATTTCCAGGGAAAAATTGACTATGCTTTGAGCTCCAACAGCCCATATAAATATACTGAAATAGTCGATTATTATGAAAAAATGAATCGCATGGCCGATGAAGTAAGCCGCTGTCCGGCAGCTTTGAAAATTTTCCCCAATGTTAATTACTATTCCGTCGAATTGTCGCAGGCGCGCACCCAGGCAGCTGAAGAACAGTATAATGCAGCTTTAAAAAACGAGCAGATAAATACCCGCCTTTCGTGGAAGGATGCTTACTACAATTACCGGGAAGCAAATCATTTTGTGCCCGGTTACAGAGATGTGAATGAGCGGATTGAAAATGCAAAATTCTATGCAACGCTAAAGGTAATTGTTGAACAAATACAGGTTCCGAGGAAATATCAGCTTACGTCCGATTTTTTCCTCAACCAGGTTATTGAATCGCTTAAAAGCAACAGGCCCAATGAGTTTGTCGAATATTATTCGCCTGCATCAGCCGAAATTTCAGGCATTAAAACCCCTGATCAGGTTCTGCGGATGAACTTCGATGAGTTTGTAATCGGCCAGGTTTACGATAAAGAAACAGTACGCGAATATTCGCGCGACAGCGTTGAAGTAGGTTCCGTTACTATGCCCGATGGCACAAAACAAAAAGTGTACAATACCGTTAAAGCCAAACTTACAACCAACCGAAGAGAACTTATTTCCAACGGTGTACTGGATGTTACAATCATTGATTTTCAATTAAATAATGTGGTTTCGCAGCGAAAATTCACCGGACAATTTGTTTGGTTTACCGAATGGGGATTTTATAACGGCGACGAAAGAGCGCTCAACAATGATCAACTGGCAATTTGCCGGAAGAAACCCGTTTCGCCCCCGGGCCCGCAGGATTTGTTTATCGAATTCACAAAACCGATTTTCAGCCAGGTGTCGCCGTTTTTAAAATCTTTCTACAGTAAATATTAGGATCGGGAAAAGGCAATAAAATTTTACGATTTTATAATGGGGAAGAATTGAAAAAAAATCTTCACAAACCGTCATGCTTTATATCTAAATATTTTATATTTGTATAAAATCACGTTTATTTATTAACCAACTGTTTTAAATTTTTAAAATCACTGTTATGGGAAATCTTTTAACATACATCATTGGAGGCGTACTTCTTTTTTTCTTTGCCGGAATACGCATTGTACGACCTACAAACCGGGCCCTGGTTGAAAGGCTTGGTAAATACCATCGTTTTGCAACGGGTGGCTTTAACTGGATCATTCCGGTTATTGACAAAATGTACAAAATCAATATCACCGAAAAGATGATTAATGCGGAACCTCAGGAAATTATTACCAACGATAATCTGAATGCCCGTGTCGACGCCCAGGTTTATTTCAAAATAAAGCCTGACGAAGAAAGTGTAAAAAATTCGCAGTATAATGTTAATAGCATTGAATACCAGATTGTTAACCTTGCCCGGACTACCTTGCGTAACATTATCGGAACTATGACACTTAAATCAGCTAATAGCGAGCGCGGAAAAATCAACAAGGAGTTGCATTCCACCTTGCTAATCGAAACTGAAAACTGGGGAATTGAAATTGTACGTACCGAACTTAAAGAAATTGATCCGCCTAAGGATGTGCAGGAAACGATGAATAAAATTGTGAAAGCAGAAAACGAAAAAATAGCTGCAATAGATTATGCAACAGCAACTGAAACCAAAGCCGATGGTGAAAAACGCGCTGAAATCAGAAGAGCTGAAGGTATTAAGCAAGCTGCAATCCTGCGGGCCGAAGGTGAAGCACAGGCTATACAACTGGTTAATGAATCAGCTGAGAAATATTTCGTGGGTAATGCACAAATGTTGCGCCGTATACAGGCAATGGAAACTTCGTTAAAGGATAATTCGAAAATTGTAGTTCCAACAGGAAGCGATCTTGTAAACGTAATGGGCGAAATGGGTGGTGTAATTCCTTTGAAAAATAAATCAGAGTAAATTACAGATTATTCCAGAATCGATAAAAACTCTTGAACTGAATTTGAAATCTCCACTGTTGATACTTTGGAGATTTTTTTTAGAAAAATTCATTGATTCGAGTCTGAATAATACTCTTTAAATTCTATATTCGAGAGGAATACAAAATTAACAAATGCAGTGATGCTTCATCTGCCTGCCTCTCCTCCCCTGTCCTTTTTTAAAATATGAAATCAGTTCTATGCGGATAGAGCTTCCTCTTTTTGCAGTTTGGTAAACGCAATAATAAGAAAGCTTACAATAAAGAATAAGGATAACAACAAAGTACTGTTTCGCATGCTGCCGGTTACCTGTTCAATAATGCCAAAACCAAGCATCCCGATTACAATAGCTAATTTTTCGGTGCTGTCGTAAAAGCTGAAATAAGAAGCAGTGTCAGAAGTATAGGAAGGGATTAATTTCGACCAGGTTGAGCGTGCCTGCGACTGTATCCCGCCCATCACCAGCCCAACCAGTGCCGATAAGATATAGAACTGAACTTCAGTATTCACATAATAAGCTGAAAGGCAAATAAATATCCAGATGGCGAGCATCCACAGCAACGAAGTCCTGTTTCCAAAACGGGTTGAAACTCTTCCGAAAATATACGCACCGGCAACCGCTACCAATTGAATGATAAGAATTGTCATAATAAGCTTGGTATCAGTTATCCCCAATTCGGCCTTACCAAAAAGAGAAGCAACAATAATTATGGTTTGCACACCCATGCTGAAAAAGAAAAAGGATAAAAGAAAGCGGGACATAGTTTTATGTTTTTGGATGTAACCAAAAACAGTAAAAACTTCATGAAACCCTTTGGCTAAAATGCTTACATTCCAACTAACCTTTTTACGTTCCTCACGCAAATAGTAAAAAGCAATCTGTGAAACAGCCAGCCACCAAATACCTACTTCTATAAACGAAAATCTAATGGCTTCGAGGCTATCAGAAAACCCGAACACATTGAAATATTGCAACGAAAAAATATTGAATATCAGCAAAAACATACTTCCGGCATATCCAAACGAAAATCCCTTGGCACTGATGCGGTCGTGCCTGTCGGGCGTAGCAATAATTGGTAAAAATGAATTGTAATATACCAGTGAGCCGGCAAAGCCAATTACAGCCAGCATAGGAAGTAAGAGTCCCAACATTATGTTTTCGCCTGTAAAAAAAAATAAACCCATGCAAGCAAAAGAGCCTAAAACGGTAAAAAACTGCATGAAACGTTTACGATATCCGCCCAGATCGGCAATGCCTGATAATGATAAAGTTAGCAGAATTACTAAAAAATAACCCAATGCAATGGCGTATTCGTACAAAACGGTATTTTTAATATTCATGCCCATGAAAGCTACCATTTCCGAACCAAAAGCTTTATGCGTAACCTGCTGATAGAATATAGGGTATAAAACGGTATTCACGCTTAGCATATAAGCTGAATTAGCTATATCGTAAGTACACCAGGCATTTATAACTTTCGGGGAATTTACAGGCAAAACCGGACGATGCATGTGATTATGATTATTTTCGGATAAAACTACTATTTTTATTTGAATCTGATTCAAACACTGCTTCTGATAATACTTTGAGAAGACATTTATTATCTGACTGAATCAAGAATAATTAAACCGGATTCATTAATTTTGACAAAAAATAGGTTGATTTTAAATGAGAAACGCGGGCACATTCATTATCATATTTTCAAAAATTTTAGCTTTTAAGTTCAGGCTTTTGCTTCGCATCCGTTACAGGATTTCGATCAAAGGCTCTGACATCTTACGACACAATTCGCCTGTACTTTTTTTACCCAACCACCAGGCATTGATTGATCCTATAATTTTGTTAAGTCAGATTTACCGATTCTCAACTGCAACGCCTGTAATATCCGAACAATACTTCGATTTGCCTATCGCAAAATGGTATTTTAAACGGATCGGAGCTATCCGTGTAAGCGATCTTGAAAAGGGCAGCCGCGACACACAGGTTTTAAACTCAATTACGCGCGCGGTGTATAAAGGGTTGAGGCGTAATAAAAATATTGTGATATACCCCAGTGGACAGCTTGCCGGCCAAGGCTATGAGAAAATTTATAATAAAAAGTCGGCATACCATATTGTAAGTACAATTCCTGAAAATGTTCAGATAGTTGGTGTACGAATAACCGGTTTGTGGGGAAGCATGTGGTCGAAAGCAAAGACCGGAAAATCGCCGGATTTTACTGTCCAGTTAATGAAAGGGATTTTATATACCCTTGCCAACCTTTTATTTTTTGTTCCAAAACGTGAAGTCAGCATTGAATTTGAAGATATTACCGCTATTGCAAAAGAAAAAGCAATTCCTGGACAAAAACCATTTAATACATTTCTTGAAGAGTTTTATAATCTTCATAACGAGGAACCTGTACTTTTCCTGAAGCACATTTTCTATTTACCAGCGTCGAAAATAGAAGAGTCGGTTGTTGAAACCCAAAAGACTGTTGATCCAAGTCATAGTAAGGAATATGAAGAATTATAATGAAATCCTTAATATTCAAATAAAATCTCCTTCTTCTGATTCTTTTTAATGGAATAAATAATCAGTTTTGCAGAAATTGATAGCTTTACAGAAGTCCATATCTAACTATTCTAAGATTATATTATTGATTTTGCAGGAACAGAATTCCTACCTGATCAACGTCACCGTCCCCCATTTCGG
>CAZBZA010000168.1:0-6662 GCA_964495865.1 uncultured Lentimicrobiaceae bacterium | reverse complement strand
CTGTGGAACAGAAAAATGGCGAACGGGTTTATTTCCCTCAATTTGATGTAATCCGGTTCTTTGCGGCCTTTATGATTGTGATTTATCACTCATACATTGCCTGGCGTGGCTGGTTCGGGGTGCCTGGTGTTTTGTCCACAGGCGATTTTAAAACGCTTTCGGCTTTCGGTACTCATATCGACCGACTGATTAAAAACATGCCACTGGGCGTAGATATTTTCTTTTTTATCAGCGGTTACCTGCTTACCATTTTACTTGTGATGGAAAAGCAGAAAATTGGCAAGGTAAATATTCCCAAATTCTATATCAGACGAGGGTTACGGATTTGGCCATTGTATTTTTTCCTTATTGCCCTTGCTCCTTTTATCATAAGCTGGCTTGATGAACCACAGCCTGAATACTGGCGTACCATTCTGCTAATTAATAACTTCCAGACTATGGCAACGCAAACCTGGGAGTATCCGTTCGCACATTTCTGGTCAATTTGCATCGAAGAACATTTTTATATTTTCTGGCCGCTGATCATTGCTTTTGTGCCTTTCCGCAAGCTGGGACCAACCATCATAGCATTGATAGGACTGAGCTGGGGATACAAAATTTACACATATATTTTCCTGCCCGCAAACTGGTACGAACTTTACCTGCACACACTCAGCCGCATGGATGTTATTCTTATGGGCGGATTGCTGGCGGTAATCTACCTGAAAAAACCTTTTGAGTTCAGGCTTAACGGTTATATCAGTGCCGGACTTCTGGCTGTGCTGGTGATAATACTTTCGTTCGACGATGCTTCCAATTTTACCAATATGTTTAATGGTGTGCTGCGCAGGCCGGTGTATATTGCCTTGCTGGCATTGCCCATGATGGACCTTCTGTTTAATCCCGAAAGAGCCGGAATTTTCGGCAAACGCAATCCATTTCTATACCTTGGTAAAGTTTCGTACGGAATTTATATGTACGGCAATATCCTTGTTCCGATTGTGATTAAAAAAGTAATGGTCGCCAATGGCATTTACAATATGTATTTTTATTTCGCGCTGGTATTTGCGCTCTCAATCATTATACCAGTGATAAGTTATGAATTACTCGAAAAGCCATTTCTGAAGCTGAAACAAAGGTTTGCATTTGTGAAAACCAGGATTTAGCAGCTTTCTGCAATTCCGAACCGGATCGTATCGGAAATTTCGCTCAGTGAGTTCCTGAAAACTGAATCCCAACAAAAAAGGCTGTTTCGTAAGAGAAACAGCCTTTTATACTTTTGTAAATCACCCCAATTACTTTGTGACTTTTTCTGAAGCGGCAGCTGGTGCCGGAGTAGTAGTTTTTGGTGTTGTAGCCTTTGGAGTAGTTTTAGTTGCTGGTTTGGCAGGAGTGGTAGTCTTATTCAGCGGTTTGCCGTTGGCATCCATAAAAACCGGGGCAGCTTTGGTTGTTGAGTTCTTTGCTGCTGGTTTTGCCTGTGTTGTTTTGGCACTGCTGGCAGCGGGTTTGGCAGGAGCAGCCGGTTTGGTTGTAGTTCCTTTTCCGGTTGTAGTTTTTCCGCCACTTGTTTTGTATTCATTAGCTCTTTTTTCGGCGGCAGCTTTTTCCTGAGGTGATAGTGCATTGTATTTTTTCTGCATTTCTTTCTGGCGGGCTTTGTTCTTCTCAAGGTTTTGTTGCTTTTGCTTATCAGCAGCAACGCCCGAAGATTGAGCAAATGCCTGTGAACAATACAGCGATGCTGAAAATATCAGTACTGCCGCAATAATGGATGAAGCTTTCATTTTGATTTTTTTATGATTAACGATAGGAGTGTTTCAAAAACTGTACCAGAATTTTTAATCACCAATACAAAGTCATGTTTCTGAAACAAGTTTCTGCCGTCATTGTTTATTGTATCTTTTTTTGCCACAGTTCATTGCCTTCGGCATCGGTTTGGTTAAGGAAAATATAACTCCCTCCTGAATTGCTTAAACCGGTAATACTGAATCCGTTGCTGCTGTTTCTCACCAGTCCGAAACCCTGATCGGTTTTATCCCCGCCATAAGTTTTCGACCAAAGAAGATTGCCGTCCGAACTGGTGCGTACAAGATAAATATCATCATATCCACTGCCAGGAGTATTGGTTATTCCGGTTATTGCCAGCCCGCCATCTGATGTTTCAACCAGCATGGCTCCATACTCATATCCCGTGCCGCCATAGGTTTTTGACCACAAAAGGTTTCCGGCGGTGTCTGTTTTAAGTATTATGATATCCTGATTGCTGTTTTCCTGTATGGTTCCCCCGATTGCTATTCCCCCGTCGCTGGTAAGCGTGAGCGAGAATCCGATTCCGGCTGCATAGGTTTTTGTCCAAAGACTGTCGCCGGTAGGCCCCACTTTCATCAGGAATATTTTACCACAGCAGGTACTGTAACCATGCAGTGATCCTGTGATGTAATAACCGCTGTCAGCTGCTGCAATAATCTGGTATGCAACTTCATTCACGGTATCCGATGTAAACGAACTTCGGCTCCCGATTGTTTTTTCCCATAATTTCTCGCCGGCATTATTAATCCGTAACAGATATATATCCTTGTCGTAACGGCTCACTTCCTGCCTGTAGCCGGAAACTATGTAACCACTGTCGGAATCGGTATGAGGCAGCACGCAGAATCCCTGTGAATAAGCTGGGATTCCGTATTTCAGAAATTTAACCTGGGTGCCCACGGCATCCGTTATCACAACCAGCATATTGGGGGAGCTTGCACTTGCCGCATTGCTGAATCCACAGGCAATATATCCGCCTTCGTGCGATTTTTTAACATCGTAGAATGCATCGGCGTATGACCCGCCAAATTCCTTATGCCAGGATACGGAATCGCCGTTTGCTTTTACCAACATCAGCGTAGCATCATAACTTTTGCTTGTAACGGAGTTGTAACCGGCAATTACCAGGTCTCCATTGTCATTCATCAGCAGGCTGTTGCCCCCGCGTAAATATTCCTGCGGGAGTTCGTCCTCCTTCTGGCACGAAGCCAGCAAAATAAGTGTTGCAATAAGAAAAGTTCCTGCTTTAAAAATTTTCAGTTTCATTTAAAAAAATGTGTGTGTTAGTTTATTGAAATTGAATTAATTACGAATATCGAGTTCTTTGATGAGATTATCAGCGCCGGCATATTTCTCGATGATAAAGAGTACATAGCGGATATCGACACAAATGGTGCGCTGCAAATCAGGCTCGAAAGCATAGTTGCCACTCATTGCTTCCCAGTTGCCATCAAAGGCAAGGCCGGTGAGTTCGCCATCGCCATTTAGCACCGGGCTTCCCGAATTTCCACCTGTGATGTCGTTGTTGGTAAGGAATGCTACTATCATTTTTCCGTCCTCACCATAACGTCCGTAATCTTTGTCTTTGTATAGTTGCTTAAGTTTTTCGGGGACAGTAAATTCCCAGTTCGAAGGATCTTCTTTAGCCATAAGTCCGTCTAAAGTTGTAACATGATGGAAATCAATAGCATCAGCAGGGCTATAGTCCAAAACTTTACCGTAGGTTACACGCATGGTGCTGTTGGCATCGGGATAAAAATTCTTATCGCCCTGCATTTCGCGCAAGCCTTTAACAAAAATTCTGCGACCTTTGGCAAGTAGTTCGTTAGCTGGCCTCACAATGGCGTCGATGGCATCGGCATTGGTTGCAAAAGCAAGTTGTAATGGCCATACCGGATCTTTTTGCAATGATTTTAATTTCGGTTCAACCAGAAACTGGTCAACTTTCGATTTGCTTCCAAATATGGTTTTAGTGAAAACTGCATTGGCATAAGCCTCAAAATTGCCTTTGTGTTTTTTGTGAATCTGCTCAAGGTAAGCAGGTTGCATCTGTTTTGGAACATCATTGTAATACAACCTGAGCATGGCTGCCAGCATTTTAACATCGGTAGCCATGTTGTAGTTCTTAAAATATTGAGCGGATGTAACACTCACCTGCTCGGTTAAAGACTTAACCAATTGTTCGTTGGGTTCCTTTTTTGCCAGTTCTTCGGCCAGTTTATTGAAACTTCTCGAAAAAGCGATTATCTCGCATCCACGAACAATAGCTTCGGTATTATAACGCACCGCCGGTTCATATTTATTGATGGTTTCGTAAGCATTCGAAATGTTTAACAGTGCTTCGCGGTATTTTACACTGCGGTCCTTATCGGCATTAAACCATTTTACAAATTTTTCTTCAGTTTCTTTTTTCCGGTCGTAAACATCGAGCCTTTTCAATCCTTTGTTCTGGCCGATAAAAAATTTCCAGTAGTTGGCTGAGCCTGCATATTTGGAGGCATATTTAATTCTCACTTCTGCATCAGCGGCCATATCTTCGCGAAGGATATCAAGTTTTTCGGTACGGATTTTAATAACCATAGGGTTGTTTTTCTCCAAAGCCCAATTGATGGTATAAGAAGTTGCGTAACGGTCCGTACTGCCCGGATAGCCCATGATCATAGCATAATCACCAATTTTCTTCTCTCTGATCGAGATCGGGAGATGGTGTTTTGGTTTCATCGGTACATTGCCGGCTGAGTATTCGGCAGGTTTGTTGTCGGTATTGGCATACACGCGGAAAACCGCAAAATCGCCTGTATGGCGCGGCCACATCCAGTTATCGGTATCCGCACCGAATTTCCCTATTGAGGAAGGAGGCGCTCCAACTAATCGAACATCTTTATACACTTCGTACAAAAAAAGGTAATACTCATTTCCATTGAAAAATGAAACGGTACGTGCATCGTATTGAGTCCCTTTGGTATTGCTGAGTTCTATTTTTTTAGTGTTTTCTTTCACTTTTTCAAGTCTTTCAGCTTCAGTCATGTCGTCTTTCACGCCGGCAAGCGCTGCTGCTGTAATATCCTGTATGCTTACCAGGAAACGCGCTGTGAGTCCCGGAGTTGGTAATTCCTCCTCGTAGCGGGTAGCCCAGAAACCATCGGTAAGGTAATCGTGATCCACTGTGCTGTGCGATTGTATGGAGCCATAGCCGCAGTGGTGATTGGTGAATATTAGTCCGTTCGGCGAAACGATTTCGCCTGTGCAGCCACCGCCAAACATGATAATGGCATCTTTAAGACTTGAATGGTTAATGCTGTAAATTTCTTCAGCAGTAAGACGCAGCCCTTCTTTTTGCATATCCACGTAGTTCAGTCGCTGAATAAACATCGGGAGCCACATGCCTTCGTCGGCACGGCTCTTTAAAGTGGTTGCAGTTATAAGGATAAAAAGGATGATGGTGATTTTTCTCATCGGTATAATTCTTTTGATTGGTTTTTTGTGATTAATTGAATGCGTAATGAAGTTATTGTCAGATTGTTACATTAAACAAACTGTTCGCCTTTTTCATTGCGCACCGCATCAACATATCCGCGGATATTTTGTTCGTCGTTGCGTTTGCAGATCAGCAATATGCCGTTATCTTCTACAACAATAGTATCTTCAAGCCCCTGAACAACAGCTACCATACCCGAAGGCAGGTTTATAATACAGTTGTTTGTATCGTAAATTAAAGGTTTTGATCCGATTACTGCATTCCCATGAGCGTCCTTTGCTGAAGTATCGTATAATGAACCCCAGGTTCCCAAATCGCTCCAGCCAATATCAGCAGCCAGAACAAATACGTTATCTGCTTTCTCCATCACTCCATAGTCAATGGAAATACTTTTACAAACCGTATATGCACCTTCAATATAGGCAGGTTCGTTTTCGGTATAATACATGTCGGTACCATCTTTAAAAAGACTGTTGATCTCTGGAAGATGTTTTTCAAAAGCACTCATAATGCTCTTTATCGACCAGATGAAAATTCCGGCATTCCACAAGAAATCACCACTTTGCAGGAAAGAAACAGCCATGTCGTAATGCGGTTTCTCGGTGAATGTCTTCACTTTACGCATTTTACATTCTGTGGCATAAGCATGTGTATCATCAAACTGGATATATCCGTAACCGGTGTCAGGCCGGCTCGGTGTAATCCCGAGGGTAATAAGCCAGTCGTTTTCTTTAGCTGCCTGAAGCGCGCAAAGCAGGGTTTGGGTAAACACCTCTTCTTTCAGAATGATATGATCCGATGGCGCCACAACAATACTTGCATTAGGATTAAGGCTATATATTTTATGCGTGGCATAGGCAATACACGGTGCGGTATTCCGGCGCATTGGCTCGCAAAGAACATGGTCGGGGATAATGGCCGGCAACTGTTCAACTACCTGGTCGAAATATTGCTGGTGTGTAACCACAAAAATATTTTCAGGCGGGCAAATGGTGGTAAGCCTTCTGAAAGTCTGCTGGATAAGGGTTTCGCCGGTTCCCAAAATGTCAATAAACTGTTTGGGGCGCATGTTGCGGCTAAGTGGCCAGAAACGGGCTCCTACACCACCGGCCATTATCACACAGTAATAGTCTTTATTCATCAGGATAGAATTTATTATAACAATTTAAATTACAACTATTTGCGGTAAAGTTAACTTTTGCAAAGGTAATAATTCCGGTATCAGAAACGAACTACCCCGGCAATTAAAAAATAGGTTCTACCACGAATTGAATGGGATTCTACTTTTTAAAGGTCGGAAGACGGAAGTCAGAAGATCGAAGTTCCCTTGAAATAATCCTACTTAATTTTGATAGCAAGTAGGTTAGGTACAATTAATGGTCAGTAATTCTGC
>CAZBZA010000167.1:0-6682 GCA_964495865.1 uncultured Lentimicrobiaceae bacterium | reverse complement strand
AACCCATTTTTGAAGAAAGAGGCGCTAATATTTCAAAATCAAATTTCTTTATTGGAAACGATCCTTCAAAATGGAGAACTGATATTTCCTCTTTTAACACATTAGTTTACAAAAACTTATACTCCAATACCGACCTGATCTATTATAACTCAAATCTTGGTGTAAAAAGCGATTTCGTAATTCGAGAAGGAGGAGATCCATCTGATATTGTATTAAATTACAGTGGTATACAGGCAATATCGATAAATCAAAAAGGAGAACTTGAGCTCAACACTGCAGCAGGTAAAATAATTGAAAATATTCCTGAAGCCTATCAGCTAATCAATGGCGAAAAAGTTCAGGTTAAAGTAATTTATCAAATTGAAAACAAATATGATGTAAAATTTCATGTAGAAAATTATGATATTAATTATGAACTTGTAATTGATCCTCAGCTGATTTATTGCAGTTATTTCGGGGGAAGTGGTGATGATTTCATGTGGTCAGGTGATATAGAAAAGGACTTGGCGGGAAACATTTATTTTACGGGAAGAACAACAAGTCTTGACTTTCCGGTAACTATTGGCTCCTATTCTAATTCTATTAGTGGTGGATATGATGCATTTGTGGTAAAAATGAATCCACAGGGAACTCAAATCATCTTTTCAACGTTTATTGGCGGGCCAGGAAATGACTATGGGTATGGATTGGAATTATCCGGATCTGGAAGTGATGTTGTAGTTACTGGTGTTGCAAGCTCAGGATTTCCAGTAACATCAGGAAGTTATCAAACTACTTACCAGGGAGGCTCTAATGATGCATTCATCTTAAAACTTAATAATCAAGGGAATACATTAATATTCTCAACTTATTTGGGTGGCACATTGGAAGATTATCCTTTCCAGGTTACTCTGGATGCGTCACAGAATATTTATGTTACCGGTCAAACAAATTCACAATTCCCTACAACTTCTGGTGCTTACCAAACTGTTAATGGAGGTGGTTCTTATGATATATTCGTTTCAAAACTCAATTCGTCTGGAACTACTTTACTTAATTCGACTATGATTGGACTAAGTGCGGCTGACAGAGGTCTTGCGATTGCTTTAGATGCATCCAACAATATTTATATTACAGGCTTAGCGCAAGGGATTTATCCGACAACTGCAGGCGCTTTTGATAACACGTACAATGGAGGCAATTATGACATAGTAGTTTCTAAATTCGATCCCACTTTATCCACTCTTATATATTCAACATTTCTTGGAACACCAGGTGAAGATATGGCAAGGTGTGCATTATATGTTGATAATTCAAATAATGCGATTGTTTTCGGGAAAGCTGGATCAGGTTTCCCAACTACAACCGGAGCATATCAACAGGTTTACGGAGGTGGAGCAACTGATGGTATTATTGTTAAGTTAAATGCAAGTGGCAGCAGTTTAGTTTACTCAACTTACCTAGGTGGAAATGGAGATGATTACATTATAAATGCTGATCTAAGTGTTGGCACCGATATGGTGATTACAGGATTTGCTGGCAATAATTTTCCTATGACCAGTTGTGCCTATGATGAAACATATAACGGTGGGGTTAGTGATGCATTCGTGGCAAAACTAAACTCCGATGTTACAGAATTGCTTTATTCTTCATATCTGGGCGGGAATAATGTGGATCAGGGAATGGCTATTCTTGCTTATACTGATAGTGTATTTATTATTGGCGAAACAAAATCGCCCAATCTGCCTGTTACAGCTAACGCTTATGATCCTTCATTTAATGCAGGAGGAAATGACCTCTTTCTTTCCAAAATAAATCTGACATGCGAAAATTCGTTTGCCAATTTTATTGCACCTGATACAGTGTGTGTTAACGAAAATGTAATCATTCAGAACACTTCCACTGGCGGAACTTCTTATTACTGGAACTTCTGTTCAGGAAATTTAGCAGTCGATCCTATTGGAGTTAACCTGGGTAACCTGGGGGCATTGGATCGGCCGGTATACTCAGATATTGTGCAGGATGGAAGTAATTATTATGTTTTTATCACCAACTATAATTCAGGAACCTTAACTCGGCTATCTTTTGGGAATAGCCTGATTAATACACCGGTATCCACAAATTTGGGAAATCTTGGTATCATGTCAGTGAATATCGAAGGAATACAGATAAAGAAAGATGATGTAACTAATAACTGGATTGGATTAATTGCAGGTGGGCCATTTAATTGCTTATACAGACTGAATTTTGGTACAAGTTTAAATAATGTTCCAACCGCAGTGAACCTAGGAAATATTGGTTCCCTGATGAATTATCTACATACTGTCTACACCTTTACAGAAGGCGGAAACTGGTACAGTCTGATTGGAAATTATGGCAACAGTTCATTGTTGAAATTAAGTTTCGGCAACAGTTTGACAAATGTGCCAATTGCTGTAAGCTTAGGAAATGTTGGGGGATTAAGTGGCCCAGTTGGAATGTATCCGATTCAGGATAATGGATTATGGTATCTATTTGTTACAAACCAGGATAACAGTACTCTTTCAAGACTGAGTTTTGGTAGCTCATTATTAAATATCCCAACAGGCATTAATTTAGGAAATATAAGTGGTACGCTTAACGATCCTCGTTCAATTACACTGCTCAAAGACTGTGAGAAGGTAACTGGCTTTTTAGTGAATCGAATTACAAATGATCTGGTCCGATTATCTTTCCCCAACGGTTTACTGAGCACTCCGATAGGGGTTTCACTAGGAAATATTGCTAGTTTTTCATTCCCTCATAATATCTCTGAACTCTTCAGAGTTGGAGATATTCTATATGCATTTGTTGTAAATGTTAACAATAGCACCATTGCACGGTTGAGTTTTCCGAACTGTACAAACTCATCTGTTACTTCATCCATTTTACCAAATCCGCCACCGTTCTTGTATAATGCACCAGGCACATACAATATCAACCTTGTTCTAAATGAAGGATTGCCTGATCAGTCAAACATGTGCAAGGAAATTATCGTCTTAGCGCCTCCGGTTGCCGTAATCTCAGGGAGTAACACGGTTTGCGAAGGAGGAACAATTAATCTTACCTCGAACTCTGCACCTGGTTATACATTTCAATGGTCGGGGCCAAATGGATTTTCGTCCACAAATCAGAATATTTCTATTCCAAACGCAACAATCAATAATGCCGGAACTTATACTTTGATTATCTCTTTAGGCGAATGCTCAAGCATACCCGTTAGTACGACAGTAAATATTATAAATACAACAACAGCTTATGCCGGCCCAAATGAATCATCATGCAACAATACCCCATTAAATCTTTCAGCAGCTACTGCAACAAATTACACATCGGTAAACTGGAGTTCATCCGGAACCGGATCTTTTAATAATTCTTCACTTTTAAACCCAATTTATACTCCAAGCTCTGCTGACGTAACTTCAGGAAGTGTAATCCTTACTTTAACAGCTGCCTCACCTCCCTGTGCAGATGTAACCGACCAGCTGAATTTAAATTTTATTCAAACAGCTACTGCAATTGCTGGTCCGGATAATTCTACCTGTCAATCGCAGCCTTTTGTAATAAGTGGAGCCAGTGCAGCAAATTCAATTTCTGTAAACTGGACCAGCAATGGATCCGGAACCTTAAGTAACAGCTCAACTTTAACACCAACGTATACACCCGCAACCGGCGAAACGGGAGTCGTTACGCTAACTCTTTCAGCTTTAAGCGTTCTGCCATGTCCGGTTGTGACTGATTTTATGTTACTTACAATTAACCCCTCACCGGTTGCTGTTGCCGGTAACGATGCAGTCATTTGTACCGGGACTAATCACACTATAACAGGTGCTTCTGTCTCTAATAATTTATCGTTTTCCTGGAGCGAAAATGGAACAGGAAGTTTAATAAACGCTTCAACTATTTCACCAACCTATACTCCCGGTCCTGGTGAAACTGGAACGATTACAATTACATTATCAGCTACTGGTAGTCCTCCGTGTTCATTAGTTACTGATGCTTTAACTCTGACAATTAATCCAATTCCAATTGCTAATGCAGGACCAGCCGGAAGCAGATGTTCAGGAACATCCTATACTATTACGAATGCTTCAGCTCAAAATTACTCATCTGTTTTATGGACACATAATGGTACAGGTAATTTAAATCCAATCGGATCTCTTACACCAACTTACACTCCCGGCGCCAACGAAACAGGTATTGTTACTTTTACTCTTACGGCGTATGGGATTGCACCTTGCGATCCGGTTCAGAGCCAGACAACGCTAACAATTGTGCCATCTGTAACGGTTTATGCAGGAATGGATGAATCAACCTGCAAAGGAAATCAATTTACCATTTCATCAGCAAACAGCTCAAATTCAGTTTCATATATATGGTCATCCACTGGTAGCGGGACTCTCGTTAATAATACATCCTTAACGCCGACTTACATACCTGCAACCGGTGAAACGGGATTAGTAACTTTAACAATTGTTGCAACAGGCAATAGTCCTTGTCCTGTAATGACTGATGTTATGCAGCTTTTTATTCAGGACTCTCCAACCGCATTTGCCGGAAGCAATTCTTCAATTTGTCAAAATACAAGTTATACAATTCCAAATGCTTCAGCCACAAACAATTCAATTTATTCATGGTCGCATAACGGCACAGGAAATCTGACCGGTGTTAATACCTTGTCACCGACCTATCATCCTGGTATTAATGAATCCGGAATCGTAACCATAACGCTGATTTCAAGCGGGTTATCTAATTGTCTTCCTACCTCTAATAGTATGAATTTATCTATTGATCCACTCCCAATAGCTAATGCCGGACCAGATGATGAATCCTGCCAGGGATTTCCTTTTACTGTTTCAGGAGCAAGTGCAGCCAATCAAAGCACACTTCAATGGATTGAAAGCGGTTCAGGAAGCTTAATAAATCCCAATACGTTAGTCCCTGTATACACCCCTGCCCCTTTTGAAACAGGAGGAGTAATATTAATATTGAAAGTTGCTGGTTCACAGGCTTGTTTTGCCGACACTGCAACTGATTCAAGGATTCTCAATATTAATCCATTACCGATTGTAAATGCAGGTACTGATAACGCTTTTTGTGCTTCAGATTCATTTTCTTTATCAGGATTACAGAGTGATTGCTCATCTTTAAGCTGGTCTACGTCAGGAGATGGAAGTTTTAATAACACCACTAACTTCATAACTCAATATAATCCGGGTTCAAACGACATCAGCAGCGGTTCAGTAATTCTTACCCTTACCGGACAAGGTGCCGGAGAATGTGCTACACAAACTGATAGCGATCAGATTACTTTGATAATAGACCCGATGCCAACTGTTTATGCAGGAAATGATGAAGCATTTTGTGTTAAAGATCCTGTTCTGGTTACAGGAGCAACAGCTTTCAATTATAGTACATTGAACTGGACTGGTGGTGATGGAACTTTTTCAAATACCGGTATAATTTCGCCAACCTATATGCCAGGTAATGTGGATTTTACAAATGGTACTGTGAATCTTACAATTACCGCTCATGGATCACTTTCATGTGCTGCGAAATCAGTTTCAGATGTAAGAAACCTATCTGTTACGCCATTCCCTGTTGTTTTTGCAGGTACCGATGATTACATATGCAGCGATAAAACTCAATTCCAGTTATCAGCAAATGCGCAACATATTGATAATTCGACCATTCAATGGACTCTCAGCGGCGGTGATGGCAGTTTTAATAATCCAACATTGTTAAATCCGATTTATTATCCGGGACCGGTTGATTTAACCACTATTAACAGGCAAATTATTTTTACGCTAACAGCAAATGGATTTGACAATTGCGCTTCAACAGTTGTGAGCGATCCGGTTCAATTGCTGATTGATCCTATTCCAATTCCAAATGCTGGTCCCGATGGTTCCGTGTGTGGAAGAAATCCATATACACTTGTAAGTGATTCTGCCATCTATCAGCAGGATATCACCTGGAGTTCGAGTGGTGACGGGATATTTGTAAATAATACAGTACTGCATCCTGTTTATATTCCCGGGCCAACAGATCAGGGTAAAACAATACTTTTAACTATGCATTTGTTAGGATGTAAAGCATTGATCAGTGATGATTTCATGTGGTTAACTGTACATTCTGATCCCAGTGTTACCATTAGCGGAACCACTGATATTTGTGAAGGAACATCAACTGTTATTACTATAAATTTTACGGGTACGCCTCCATGGAATGTCGTTTATTCTGATGGAATCAATCAGGTAAATGTCATCAATATTGGATCTTCACCTTATACTTTTACAGTAAGTCCAACTACTTCAACTACCTGGTCAATCATTTCTGCAAGCGATGCTTTTTGCAACACTCCTGTTGATTCTATTCATGGACTCGCCACTATATCAGTAAATCCTCTACCGGATCCTTTTTTAATTACCGGTTCAAACGAAGGGTTTTATTGTGAAGGAGATTCCGGAGTTATAATTGGACTGAACAACTCACAAACCGGGATGAATTATTCTCTTTTCAGAAATGGGATTAGCATAGTAGGGCCTGTTCCTGGAAACGGATTTCCGCTCAGTTTTGGACTGTTTACCTTGCCCGGCCAGTATTTCGTGCAAGCTCAAAATCCGGTAGGGAATTGTTTATTAATGATGCGTGATACGATAAATGTAATCATGAATCCAATTCC
>CAZBZA010000166.1:0-6749 GCA_964495865.1 uncultured Lentimicrobiaceae bacterium | reverse complement strand
TGCCTGTAACCATCGATTTGGTTGATATGAATGGCAAAACAGTTTTGAACCTCGCCGATGCTCAGCTGCAGAACGAAGGATTCCATACCGGGGAGCTTGATGCAGTTAAAAAAGACCTGAAAATGGGCGTGTATTATTTCCGCTTTACGCTGGGCGACAAAGTATATGTAAGTAAAGTTGTGAAAATGTAATTGTAACTATTCCCTTATATTGCAACCGATTAAACCCTGAATATAAAAAGTGACTTCCGGCGAACCGAAAGTCACTTTTTGCATTTAATAACTTGATCGTGAGCCGTATTATTCCGGAATAAATTTATCTTCCTTCATTTTGTAAACAACCTCTTTGGCAACCTGGTTAATGAGTTTATCGATCTTTTTAGGATTTGTTGATTCCGAAACACCCGACCATAAAAGTTTTTCGTCGCGCAGGGAAAAAACATTGGTAGCGAGGATATAATCCATATCAGTTACATAGGTTCCTGAATTGAGGTAGTCAGGGTAATAATAAATACCGTTTTGAGTATAAGCCTGGTTGTAACCACCCTGGGCAAAGCTACTTTTGGCTTTTACAGTAATGAGTTTCATTACAATAGCAATATCAAATCCTTGATCCCTCAACTTGTTTTTAATTTTCAAAGTGTCTTCGCCCAATTGCTGCATGGTAAAGAGAGGGTACGAAACATTCATCAGCTTATGATCAGCAGCTATCTGATCCTCAGCGAGTTTACGCACATTTTCATCTTTTGCCATAATTACAATTACACCTTTTTTATACTTTTCGGGCGATAAAGTTTCTCCTGGAGCTTTCCAGCTATTGACAATTGATGTTGAAGAGCCGCAACCGGCAGCGAAAATCAGGAGCGCAAAAAAGAAATTTTTCATAATATGTGTTAGATGGATAAATACTGAGTATTGGTAAAACTAAAATGCAAACTCCATTTCAGCTTCGCAAAAGTACAAATAAAATCCTTTATTGACTTATTCGCCTGAATACGAATCGGTAGGGCTTGCTTTACTATTTCCTGTTACAACATTCTGCAAAATCAGGTAAGAACTGTTAAAACTTACGTTGAATAATTTTGCCGGGCGAAACAGCTTTCCTGCCAGAAGGCTCTCCGATGAAAGCCAGACCGTATTATCAGCATCTAAAAATATCCCTTCGGTCTGTCCTAAATGCCATGCCGAACCTAGTCCGATTCGTATTTTGCTGCCATTGAAACAGATACCGCTGTCATCCATACGAAACAGCCAGCAGAAACATTCCCACTTTTGCCTTTTAACGTTTTTATACCCTAACAGTATGATATTCCCCTGCGCATTAACAGAAGCATCGGTAATTAAACCATCAGCATCAAACCGTCCGGCAGGTGCTATTGTGTATGTACCTGTATCAGAAGGAACTATATAGCATTTCGTCTCAAGGTCCGACCAGTTTTTAGTAAACAAATAAAGTGAATCGTTGTAGTAAAAAAATGCTTCGCAGTCGAAATTGTTGTTATTTAATTCCTGTATGAGCGAAATCTGATCCTGATAACTGAAATGGATAAAGCCTGCTTCAACGGTATCATTTTCGGAATTCAGAATATCAGTTTTCGGGATTTTCAGGATTTGAAGATCAGTACGGTTACCAGAATTATTGCCAAAATCGCCGATATACAAATTTGAGCCATCGTGAGTGATGGCTTCCCAGTCGGTGTTCACCGCGTTACTGACAACCATAGTGCGCAGTATTGCGCCGGTTACCGTGTCAAGCTGGTAAATTTCAGCCGGATTATTACTGTCGTTTATAGTCCATAGCATTCCGTTAAAAAACACCAGGCCTGAGGTTTCGTTAACTGCCCGGGGAAGTTTTGCTATTAGTTTCGGCTTAGCGTTTCGGACTGTAGACTGCTCTTCTTCAGGCGTTTGTGCTGGCGCAACAAATGGAAGTAACAAAGCGAAAGGGAGTACAAATTTCATTAAAAATGATAGTAATGATGCTTTAGGTAAACGTTTCATCCTATTTATAAAGTACAATTTCCGGCTTCCCGATAATAAAATCGCGGAACCCAAAATCAGTAGTCCTGAATGGGTTTCCTTTAAAAATATCATCCCCTTTCCCGGGTATAGATGGGTAAAATGCAAATGAAAGCTGAAAATACCGTATTACGAGGTAATCATTTCTGATCAGCACTCCCATGCCTATCTGAGGGTAAACGCGGCTGTGACTGAACCCCGACAATTCGTCGCCCAACATTCCCAGTGAAAAATTAAGGTAAGGTCCAAAACGGAAGCCTATGAGGTTCCAGGGAGCATACGACTGGGTTTGAACAACCAGTAACAACCGACTTGTTCCTGAAAGCACATCGCTGTTAAAGCCATTAAGTCCATATCCATCGTTAAGGGTAAGCCTGTCGTAATTCGAACGATTAATACCATAAGTAAGTTCAGGCCTGACAAATTGCCTGAATTTCCAGTTTCCGATACTGAATAATTCGGAAAAATAGCTCATGCCGGCCGTAATAACGCCCTGGGTTGGTACCGAAGCGTTCAAAAAAGTACCATATTCGAAATGCGTACCGAAATATCCCCATTTAAAAAAAGTGCCCCACGAATGTCTCAAGCCCCAATACCAGCGTTCCTGGTTTTTCATCTGGTAACCACCAACAATGCTGTAGGCATTTCCAACCGGAACATCTTCGGCAGTTCCGAAACGGAAAATATAATTTTTCTGTACATACTTCCGGCTCGAAATACCGAGCCCCAGCATATAAAACCGTTCGTTGGTATAGTAATCGTACAATTCGGGTTGTTCTACAGGTTTTTCGAGGTAACGGATATCAAATATACGTCCCGAGAAAATCAGTTTCGTGGTTCGGTTGTCTACCGAATTTCCTTTAAAAACCTGCCATGCAGCTGCTCCCCAATAATCCTGAATATTGAATTTGGATGTCAGAAATAAACGTGAGGTATCATTTTTATAAATCCAATCGGGTTTTTGCTGCTGCGATATTAAAACTCCACCCGCCCACCGCGCAACCGGCGAGAAGAAAGGCCTTTCGATATTAAGTCCTTTAAAATAATTCCTGTTCTCATCAACAGCGTATGAAAACCGGGCGCTGATATAACTGTTCTTAAAATTCGGAATATAGTAATATGCAGCATAGGAATTTTCGCCGTTAAGATAATTCTGATTGTACCTGTTCCAAAAAGTATGACCGAGCCCGCCAAGGTTTTTATCTACAAGTTCGAGTGTAACCTGGCTGTTTGAAAGCGCTCCGTCGGGAATAATGCTCCACAGGTCGCTTACGCGGATAAATACATCAACCGAATCGGAATTTGCTGCAACAGGAAATGTTTGCACCGATACATCATGTATATAACTCTGGCTGCGGATCAGTCGTTCCGATTCTTTTACAAGCAAGGAATCAAAGCGATCATTTTTATGAATCAGCAATCGGTTACGGATAATATGGTGCTGTGTTTTTACATGCAACGCATTCCCGCTTTTCGACACAAAATCATGAGGCTTCCGCGATGTATCCTTAACCGAATATCCAAAGGGATCGAGGGTGACAATGTTAATCTGCCGTATTATTTTCCCTTCGAAATTGCGAAACGACTGATCTGGCTCTGAAACAGGTTTTGAAACAGTTGCAGGTGTTGAATCGCAGTAAGGTTTTACAATCCAGCCATGCACCATATTGGTAAATTTCCGTTGCGTGGAATAGGATTCTATTTTCTGATAAACTTCCGGCATCTCATTCCCCGAAATGTTCTCCTGTGCAACAGAATAAAATCCTGCGCAGCTAAAAAACATAAGAAACAGAATACAGTTCCGTGGAAACATCAAAAAAAAAGATTATTGACAGGTTGCCGTGTAGGTTCCGAAAGGAAATTATTTCAGGGATTACAAAAATAACGAATTTTTGCCTTAATTCATACAGCAAAGGGATTTGATTTCACAATTGCTCGTTGCTGAAGAAAGAAACAAGAGAATCAATAGCAACAGTATAGTTTCTGCTTGTTAATCATCAAACAACCTTGCACTTACAAATTTACTGAATAAGATATAAAAGTGGATAAAACATAGATATAGCCACTTTTTTACCCAGCAATCAGTATGTCCGACTTATTTTATTTTAAAAATCAGAAAGGCGAAACTGCTATGGTTCAGCAGGTTTCACGGGTACCGCTATTTCACCATTGTACGAAATTGTACTTCGGTTATTGCTGTTTACGGTTAGCGAAGCCGACCCTTCGAAACTTATAGAAAGTGTAAGGTCGAAAACATCGCTTTCGCCTTTAACAACAGCCTTGACAATGAAGTTTTTCTTGCCCTTGGTAACTGTAAATTCTTCGGGTTTGCCTTCAAATTTGAGGCCGGTATCGTTGCCGTAACCAATTGCACTGTATGCGCGGCCATAGTATGGGAGATAGCTGACGATATTTTCGGGCGAAAAACTAACATTGTACATGTTTGTATTCAGGTTCACTGTTTTATAACCCTGGGGTAATGCTGTACGGGCAGTAAACACAAATACTTTTGAATTCATCATAGCCTCAACCTGGTTTTGTTTTTCTATTTTACGTTCCTCTTTTATTTGCTTTTTACTCTTTTCCTGTGCAAAGCCAGTACTGAAGTACAAAACCGGAAGGAGAATTAAAATTGAGAGTTTCTTTATCATAATTCCTGATTTTTGGGATTGGTAACTGTTTCAAAATAGGAGTTTACAAAGTTAAATACAAAATGCGGCGAAACGGAATTTACTGCGCATTTACAATGCCGGCACGAATATAATAAACTGGTTATCAATAACTTTAAACTTCATCAGATTAAACATTTCTGTTCATAAACTGCTGTAGTTAATTATATTCTGCTTATTAGTTTTAATGTTTTCAGGTCGTAGATTATGATTTCATTCTTGTCAGTCTTGTCGTATTTCCCGTTGTTATTTGTGTCGTAGTATCCAGTGATAACGATTGCACCTGTATGATTGCTGATTAACCAGGTACGGACAAAAAAATTGTCATCGGTGAGTTGTGTCTTTTCCTGGCCATCAGTTGACAGAATGATGATTTGTTGTGGATCGTTCCAGTCAATACCTTTGTTATTATTGTCTAAGTTCACTGTTCTGGCAGCAACAAATATTATGTTGATACCTAAGGTGTCAATTTTAATCTGTTGAATTTTGTCAATGTAAGCATCTTTAGGAAAGTCAACCTGTTTTGTATTTCCGTTTTGAGTGTTAATGAACAGCAAATATTGACTATTGGTTTCAATTTTGCCCCGGTTTTCAATTGTCGCGATAACATATTCGGTCCCTGCAATTTCTGTCAACTTGTTAAAATTAACATAATTGTATTTGTTCTGTCCATGTGCAAAACAAGCTAAACCTGTAAGGATTATTATTAAAAGTTGTTTCATATTCCGTGGTTGTTTGTTGATTTTGTCACGATTATAGATTATTACATCCTAAGTTTTTTATTTACAACAAACCTGCCAGGCCATAGGCACGAGGCGCATAGAAACAAGTCGCATAGTATCAGAATATCAGCACACAGCGAGTAAATCGTAAAAATCAGGGCTTCTCCTCCGGAATTTCATCGACCGAAATCCAGCCTTCAAAAGTAACCGGACTCCTGTTATTGCTGCTTACCGAAAGTGTTGCCTTTCCATTAAACCGAACGGTAAGAATCAGCCGATAGACATTTACCTCGCTTTTAACAAGCGCGTTAACCCTTATATTTTTCTTCTTTTTCGTAACGGTAAAATCATCTGCAGTGCCCGAAAACGAAAGGCCCTCGTCACCGCCAAAAGCCATGCTGCCGTATGTTTGACCGAAAAACGGGAGTTTACTTACGATGGAATCAGGTCGAAACTTTACATAATTGTGCTCTGACGAAATACCTACCGGCCTGAATCCCTGGGCTGAAGCTGTGCCGGGCCGGAAATTAAAGGTTTTTGAGGATACTATAGTTTCAATTGCAGCTTGTAATTCCTGGCGTTGCTCTTCCTTTTCCTGCTTTTTAGTTTTTTCCTGAGAAAATGAGGAAGAGGTAATTAAGATAAAAGAAAGCAATAAAACTGAAAAATTCAAATTCATAATTTTGGTGTGAAGTAAGCTTTTCATTTTAAAAAATGATCATTTATAATTGCAAAGGTAGTTTGTAATTTCAAGCAACCCTTACTTTTCTGTCCCAGGGTTTTTCATGCTTTGTGCCTTTAAGTGGACTAGATGCTTTGTGATTTACCTGCAAAAATTAAACCAGAATTTTAATAATCACAATTGGACACGATAATTTATAAGGTTTTCTTACCTTTAAAAAAACTTACGAAAATGCACGAGCAAATTACACTTACCACCCCGGCCCTTCTGTTTTCGGCTATTTCGCTGATACTGCTGGCCTACACCAACCGGTTTTTAGGTTATGCAACACTGATTCGGGGATTACATGAAAAATTTAAAGCCAATCCGAACGAACTGTTAAAGAGCCAGATTGCGAACCTGCGCAAACGCTTATATTTGACTAAAAACATGCAGATTTTAGGCGTCACCAGCCTGTTCCTGTGTGTTGCAACCATGTTCCTGATTTTTGTCGGGCAACTGCTTGTAGCTGTTTGGGTTTTTGGCATTGCGCTCATTATGATGATCTTATCGCTGGGGATTTCTATTTACGAAATTCAGATCTCGGTAAAAGCACTTAATCTTCACCTGAGTGATATGGAGCATGAGGATACAATCAAACCCGAATAAAACGCTGCCT
>CAZBZA010000165.1:2369-6800 GCA_964495865.1 uncultured Lentimicrobiaceae bacterium | reverse complement strand
TTTGGGAAGGAAACGGTCCTGGTGGCGAAAAACTTTCCCCAGGGATTTATCTCTACCGGATCAGCCGGGGAAATAATGTTTCGACAGGTAAAATTTCAATTCTTTACTAAATCATTTTTAACTGCAGATTCTGCTTTCCGAAGTACAAAAACATTTAAAGATCAGAACCTGAAGCAAAGCGAAGCAATACAATTGATATTTTAAGAGCAGATAAAACAGGAGGAACTGTGATTAACCGCAAAGATGTTCAAACTATTGTAAAAGGTGATAAGCGAATGGTGCGTGGCTGGGTGATGTACGACTGGGCTAACTCCGTTTACCAGCTTACTATAGCATCGGCTATTTTCCCGATTTATTACAACTCTGTTACCCGCACGGGCGACAATTTCACGGTTTCGTTTTTCGGTGCTCCTGTAATCAATACCGTTTTGTATTCGTGGGCTATTGCTGCAGCGTACCTGCTTGTGGCAATCGGCTCGCCCCTGTTCTCATCAATGGCTGATTATACAGGCCGTCGAAAGGGTTTTATGCGTGCTTTTACCCTTATCGGAGCAACCGCCTGCGGAGCATTGTTTTTTTTCGATAAAGATCATATTGAACTGGGAGTAATTGCATTTACTTTAGGTACAATAGGTTATGGAGGAAGCATTGTTTTTTACAATTCGTTTTTACCTGTTATTGCAGAGCCCGAACATCAGGACCGCATCAGCGCCCGTGGATATTCGATGGGTTACCTTGGAGGAGTAGTATTGCTACTTTTCAATCTGTTGATGATCATGAAACCCGACCTGTTTGGTATTGCCGCTGATAGTTCGTTGCCGGCGCGTATTTCGTTTCTTACGGTTTTTTTGTGGTGGATTGGTTTTTCGCAAATCACGTTCATGCGTTTACCCAAATATACCTTTCGCAAACGGATGAAAAGAGACTCGGTTTTAACCAACGGTTACAGGGAATTACGTCAGGTTTTCAGGCAAGTAAGGGGATCGAAAAAACTTACATTATACCTTACCGGGTTCTTCTTTATGATGATGGGAGTACTCACCACAATGTTTATGGCAGCTACCTATGGCGAAAAGGAAATGGGCCTGAAAGAGGATGTTCTGATCCCGACAATTCTGGTTATTCAACTGGTGGGGATGTTTGGAGCAGTAATGTTTGCAAGGATTTCGGAAAAAATCGGAAATATAAAAGCACTCATAATTACAATTATTTCATGGACATTGATTTGTATAGGCGCCTATTTTATTACAAATACAATACAGTTTGTAACCGCGGCATTCTTTATCGGAATTGTGATGGGAGGCTCCCAGGCTCTTGCCCGAAGCACATATTCAAAAATGCTACCTTCTGATACCACCGACCACACTTCCTATTTCAGTTTTTACGATGTAATGGAGAAACTTGCTACTGTAGCCGGCACCTTTAGCTTTGGAGTTATCGAAGCTATTACCGGAAGCATGCGTTTTTCGGTGCTGGCAATCACTGTGTTTTTCCTGTTGAGTCTGTTCTTTATGCTATTGCTATACAGAAGAGTGCGAATGGAAACAATATAAATTTCAGTTACGCTGACACGAATTATAAAAAATCAACTATTCTTCCAGAAAGCAGGGGTAAAAAGCATCAGGATGGTGAATAATTCGAGCCTCCCGATCAGCATCAGGAACGAGAGCAACCATTTAGCTGCCGGTTCGAGATAAGAGAATGTAAACATGGGACCAACTTTGCCTAATCCAGGTCCAATATTCCCCAGGCAAGTTGCTACGGCACCCATCGACGTTTCAAGGTCAGGTTCAAAAATCATCATTAGTATAGTGCCAAAGCCAAAAGCAACAAAATACAATACAAAAAAGGCAAGGATATTATTAATCGTTTTCGATTCGACTGTATGTTTATTAAATCGCACAGGTATAACGGCCTGAGGATGAATCATCCTTTTTAATTCGTAATAACTGTTTTTAAACAATAATACGATCCGCATAATTTTAATACTGCCACCTGTTGAGCCAGTTGATCCTCCGACAAAAAACAAGGCAAACAACAAGGCAACCAGAACAGGTTTCCAAAGCAGGTAATCCGTGGTTGCAAAACCTGTGGTTGTCATTATCGAAACCACCTGAAACATGGCATCCCTGAATGCTTTCTCTACACCTAACTGACTGGTTAACAACAAACCTCCAAAAAACAGAAGCGTAAATGCCACAACAAAATAAAAGTAATATTTCAGCTCTTCGTCTTTCAATGCCCTTTTAAACTTTCCTTTAAACAGCATAAATGATAAGGTAAAATTTATACCTGCCAGGAACATAAAAAAGATAATCACATATTGGATATAGGCTGAAGGCCAGAATGCTATACTTGCGTTTTTGGTTGAGAAGCCACCTGTTGCCATAGTTGTGAATGAATGACAAACCGAATCGAACACCGACATTCCTCCTAACCAGAGTAAATAAATCTCAACCATTGTGTAGGTGAAGTATATTACCCAAAGTGCTCTTGCTGTATGTTTTACGCGTGGGCTGAATTTATCGGGAGTAGGGCCGGGTACTTCAGCAGCAAAGAGTTGCATCCCCCCAATTCCAAAAACGGGAAGTACCGCCAGCGACAGCACAACAATACCCATTCCGCCTAACCATTGTGTAATTGATCGCCAGAACAATATCCCATGAGGTAAAATTTCAATATTATTGATTACCGTAGAGCCGGTTGTGGTAAATCCCGACATGGTTTCGAAAAATGCATCGTGGAAACGGGGTAATGCCCCACTTAAAATATAAGGTAAACTTCCGAAAGCAGAGCATACTACCCATACCAGGCTAACAATCAGAAAAGCTTCGCGTTTTCCCAGTTTTTTATCTGTATTTTTAGTGAGCAATAGAATAAGCCCTCCCGAAAAGAAATTTATAAGCATCGAAATAAAGAAAGCCCGGGCATCGTATTCGCCGTAATACAGCGAAACAAGCAGAGCCGTAGCAATGGCGATACCTTCAATAAGAATAAGAAATCCCAGAACGCGAATTACTATCTTTACATTCATAACATTAGCAATACAATGACTTATCTGAAGAATTTCTCAAGTTTCCTGATGCCTGACGGGAGAGTAAATACAATCACTTTATCGCCAACCTGCAACAGGGTATCGGGTTGGGCAATAAATCCTTTATTGTCGCGGATATAGCCGCCAATTATAGCTTCATGCGGAAACTCAAGCTGATGCAACGGCTTTTGCAAAATGCGTGCATTAGGTTTTGCAATAAATTCAAATACCTCAGCATCGGTAGCTGTGAGGCATTTTACTTTCGAAATTTCGGCATTCAATGTAAAACGGTAGATATAGCTGGCAGCAATGAGTTTTTTATTAATCACGGCTCCGATATCCATGGTTTCGGCAAGGTCAAAAAATGAAACATTTTCCACTTCGGCAACCGTTCGTTTTACACCACAGGTTTTTGCCAGATGGCAACTCAGGATATTGGTTTCGGAATTACCGGAAGTAGCAACGAAAGCATCCATTTTATCAATACCTTCATCTTTAAGCAGGCTCATATCCCTGCCATCACCATTAATAACCAGCACATTTTTATATTTATCGGCTATTTTCTCACATCGCTTTCTGTCATTTTCAATAATCTTGATCCGGTATTGATCGCCAAGTTTTTCAATTGCTTTCTGGGCAATGCGGCTGCCACCCATAAACATGATATTTTTGATCTCAAAAGTCTTTTTCCCGGTCAGGTTTAGTATCTTGGGCTGATAAACTGCTGTGGTAATAAAAAAAACAATGTCGCCGTTTTTTATAATATCAGTGGCTTTGGCAATAATAGTTTGGGTATCGCGATTTAAAGCAACAACCTGAAATTCATGGCTATACTGCATTAATTCTTTAATGGTTTTATTACAGATAGGCGCGTTTTCCCTTACCTTGATACCCAACAGAATAAGTTTCCCGTTCGAGAATTCGATCATTTGCCTCGTAGCCGTTTGCTTTACAGAAGCAATAATTTCTTTTGCCGCAAGGCTTTCGGGATATATCAATTCGTGAATCCCCATATTCTGAAGTTTGGTCCGATAGCGTTCCAATAAGTACTCCGAATTATTTATGCGGGCTATTGTTCGCTTAACGCCCAGATAGTTAGCCATGGAGCACGCCAGCACGTTCCGGTCCTCGAAAGGAGTTACTGCAATAAAAAGGTCTGCTTTTTCGAGCCCTGTCGATTTTAAATCCTGAAAGGAATGTGCAGAGCCGGTAACTGTCATTAAATCAACAACATTGCTTACACTAGAAAGCTTTTCGGACGAATCATCAAGCAATACAATGTCATGATCTTCATTGCTCAACATTCGTGCAAGATGATTTCCTACTTCACCGGCGCCTGCTATAATAATCTTCATGGGGGAATTTTGAAAAAGAGGTGCAAATTAATGCAATTATTA
>CAZBZA010000165.1:0-2269 GCA_964495865.1 uncultured Lentimicrobiaceae bacterium | reverse complement strand
AAAAACAATTTGCAGAATTTCCGTATTTTAACTTTGAAGATGGCTCACATCAAATTATCACATCTAAGCCCTAATACGATTTTTATAAGACTTTAATCACACGCTGTTCATATTTTGCAGCAGGTGTTATGATATTCAGAATATACAAGCCTGATGGCAGCTCAGTTCCTGAAAAAGATTGAGGGTTCAGGGTTAGAGTATGAGTTCCCGCCCCGAAATATGACTCCTTCAATATCCAGCTGTTTCCGCCAGTTGCAGAAGTAAGGATGATTTTTACATTCCCGGCAGATTGATTGTAAAACTGTGTTGTAAGCTTATCGCTGAATGGATTTGGCATGATGGTAAACGTCTCTACCTGAGTCGTACGTTGATTTCCTACATTAAAATCGAGGTAAAAATCGTGATTACTATTAACACCGGGAGCAAGATGAATCGTATCGCATTTCGAATTGTAATTGTCCATTTCGGCACAGGCAATATACGAGCCTCTTAACGGATCGAGCGAATAATAACCCGCAGTATCAGTAACCAACATGGAATCAGCAATATATACTTTTGCTCCTGCCAGGGGCAAACCGGTAAAATAATCAAACACTTTACCGGTAAGGTGTGCTAAAGTATCAGGGATTGCAGGGTGCAGATTCTCGATAGCATCAAAATCAAAACCGGCATCATTCACATTGGCGGTACCATCATTGTCGTCGAGGAGAACAAAAAACTGTGCTTCAGGAATACCACCGGTTGCCAGGTCGAATTGAGCCGTGCCCATCCCCGATCCGATATAATTCCAAAAACCGTCCATATCCGTTAATGCATATACCGCATAACCTTCCTGGGTGAGATCTCCTTCATGAATTTCAATATCTGGTCCGTCTTTGTCAATAACAGGGGTTTGCATATCAACCATTATGTATCCGCCTTTTCCGATCGAATAGTTCAGCTGATCGGGAGCCCCAAGGCAAGCGGCTGAATACCCTTCGTCGCCGGGATTCTGTGCGCTAAAATTTGGAATACGCGAACGGCTTACACGGTATCCATAGTGCGAACTTAAAGGCTGTAACTGTGCATCGGTAACAGTGCTTTGAAGGGAATTAACATTCACATTTTCAATTACTAACGGCTGGTATCCATTGGCCGTAAAACGCAGGTTGTAAGTACCTGCTACCATGTATTTATGATAGTCACCTGCTTCGCCATCGGTGTAAGTAGGGTAGTTATTTCCCACCCAAACAGAGGCATTCACTGGCATACCCGTAACCGCATCGGTAACAGTGCCTTCAATTCCATAGCCTGCATGTTCGATAAGCGCAAGCATTGCAGGTTTATTGATGTTATAGTAATACTGAATATTGGGGCCGGCGGGTTGTTTATCGAGCGAAATTTCCATCGACCATGCGACTGACCCTAAACATCCGTAATTAAAATCTTTGGTACTTCCTTTTATCAGGTACATCACCTGCGAACCTTGTCCGTATGGCAGTGTAGGATAATCGGAATTTACCGAATATATATGAGCCAGTGCCATTATGTGTGCGTTATCCGGTGTGGGACTATAGCGGTAACTCCATGGATATGAGATAATTTCGTCACCACTGTGGTAGTTGGTATAGGAAACAAACTGGTTGGAATACTGGCAATCGCGCAATGCTTTTGTTTCCGGTTGCGAAAAAGGACCGATGCTGCCACCTTCGCCACCCCATATATATCCATAATCGCGGTTTATATCCACCTGGTTGCCGTTTTCGCGGGTCATATTATCACGGCCATAAGGGTTAACGCAGTAGTAAAGCCATATTTCGCGGTTGTCAACCAGATCGGTGATATACGTATCAGTTCCGTAAGCCAGGCAAAGATCGCGGGCAAACTGGATCACATTCTGCGAAGCCCCTACTTCATTTCCATGAATACCACCATCGAAAAGAATTTCTGCTTCATTTTCGTCAACATTCACATTATCACTGATTTTGAGGGCAGCCAACTCTTTCATTTGAGGAGTGTAGCCGTAAATAACTTTTTTGCAGATATCAGGAAAATTAGCAACCAAACTATCGGCAATATTCTTGATCTGATTAAATGAATAATAACCCGGAGGCACCAGCGCCGTTCCAAAACTGGCTGACCAGGCATTAAGATCAGGAATACTGACTGTGTAAGGAATATCTGTTTCTTTCAGTTTTTCCAGTTCCACCGGCGTAAGATACAGGCAGGCATGGCTTTTATAAATATCACCTTTAAATTCGAGAGCTGCAATGCGATGAGCCTGATCAGG
>CAZBZA010000164.1:0-6845 GCA_964495865.1 uncultured Lentimicrobiaceae bacterium | reverse complement strand
ACCGATTTCTTAAATGCGAAATATCGGAGAAAGAGTTATTCGAACTCACTTCACCGGATAAAACCTATGAAGCAATTTACCTTTGTTCAGCGCTGGTACTGGAAGAATACCGACGAAAAGGAATCACAAAACAACTGTTAACTGAAGCTGTCGGAAAAATCCGAAAGGATCATCCGATTAAAGCATTGTTTGTGTGGGCTTTCAGCAAGGAAGGAGATCTGGCTTCGGAAGCAATATCAAAATTGGTTTCGCTACCCTTACTTCGCCGGATTTAGTGTACGTTTAAACCTGTTTATTTTACCCTCATAACCTCTTTAAATTCAGCCTGTCTTATCCCTCAAAATGGATTCACAAAGTGTGGATCCATTTTTATTTAACCTAATTAATTAAAAGGAAGCGAGTAAAGAGGAGCTTAAAAATTTACAGCTCTGCTTTCCCCGAAATTCTTACTTTCGTATCCTGTAAATCCATTCAACACATACCTATGAAGAAAATCATTTTCCCTTTGCTGATCGCTTTGTTTGCCGGATTCATAACCACGCAGGCGCAAAGTTCCGACACGCTTAATCTTTCCGAAGGTCTTATAATTACCATGCCCCGGATGATGAGCGAAACGATATTTACATCGAATCCAATGGAAACGGCGCTCGTAAACGGCACCTGGAAAGCACCCAAAGCAGGTGATAAAGTCACAGCTTCTGACGGAACCGAACGTGAATGGAAACTCGTAAAAGCTGATGAAAAAGGATGGATAAGGGATACCGTTTTCGGTAATAAGTTTATTTATGTGACCGTCGAAATGAAACAGAGCGGCGTTATGATCCTTCAATTGATGGGCAACGACATGGTGTATGTTAATGGTTCTCCCAGGACCGGGAATCCATACGGGCAAAGCGATTCGTACAATTCATGGGAAAACGACTGGAATTTTGTCACTCTTCCGGTCGAACTCCGGAAAGGGAAAAATGAACTTTTGTTTCGCACATCACGTGGCAGGATCAAAGCCAGAATTTACTCGCCTTCTGCTTCAGCTATGTTTATTAAAAAAGATTTTACCACTCCCGATTTCCTGATTGGCCAAAAAAGTGATACCTGGGCGGGTGTTACTGTTATTAATGCCACCAATGCCCGCATGGAAAACCTGATGGTAAGGGTTAAAACCGGAGATGGAAGTTGGGCAAATCAGAGTGTGCCAGTTCTTCAGCCGGCCAGCGTTAGGAAAATCGGTATCCGGCTGTTAGCGGATGCCTATCCGAAAGCAGGTGAAGCTTCAGTGTATCTGGAACTGGTTCAAAAAACCGATGGGAAAGAAACTATCCTCGATAAAGTGACAATACCTATACGTATTGTAGATAAAAACGATAATCAGAAAGCTACTTTTATCAGCGATATCGACGGCAGCGTTCAGTATTACAGCGTTTTACCGCCGCGCGATTACGACTGGAAATCGCCGACCGGACTTTTCCTTTCGGTTCATGGTGCTTCGGTGGAAGCCATTAACCAAACAGGTTCCTATGCTCCTAAAACCTGGGGAATGGTGGTTGCGCCAACCAACCGCAGACCTTATGGGTTTAACTGGGAAGACTGGGGCCGCCTCGATGCCCTCGAAGTGCTGAAAATCGCGAAAACAAAGTATAATATTGACGAAACCCGCGTATATCTTACCGGCCACTCCATGGGCGGACACGGAACCTGGCATATCGGGGCAATGTTCCCTGATCAGTTTGCAGCCATCGGTCCGAGTGCCGGATGGATCAGTTTCTGGAGTTACCGTTTCCGCGGACAAAACATTGTTGACACCTCCGCGGTTCGAAAAATGATCCGTCGTTCAACAACGCCGAGCGAAACCATGTCGTTCGCCGATAATTACAAGCAACAAGGCGTGTATGTTATTCATGGCGAAATTGACGACAACGTACGCATCGATCAGGCTAACATGATGATTGACAGGCTGAAAGAAATTAAACATCCAGATTATCAGTACCATTTTCAGCCCGATGCCAATCACTGGTGGGATTTAAGCGACGAACGAGGAGCTGATTGTGTGGATTGGCCGCCATTGTTCGATTTTTTCGCCCGTCATGCCCGTCCGTTGAAAGACAAAATCCGGCAGGTTGATTTCCTGACTGCCAATCCCGGTATTTCGTCGCGCAATAACTGGCTGGTGGTGGATGCCCAGGAAAAACAACTTGCCATGAGCGAAGTTCACATCCTTGTGGATCCTTATCAGCAGCGATTCACAGGAACTACTTCTAACGTGGCACGGATAGCTTTTGACCTGGATATTTTACCAAAACAGGATTCAATTTCAGTAACACTCGACGGTCAAACAATCCGCCCGATCTGGCTGGCTGCCGCGCAGAAACAGGTTTGGCTCGAAAAAACTGATAACAAATGGAAAGTTGCAGCTAAACCATCTGCAAAAATCAAGAATGCTGATCGGTATGGCACCTTTAAAGATGCTTTCCGTCACCGGATGATTTTTGTTTATGGCACAAAAGGAACTCCGGCCGAAAACCAGTGGGCATATGACAAAGCACGCTACGATGCCGAAAAATTCTGGTACCAGGGCAACGGCAGCATCGAAGTAATTCCGGATACTGATTTCAATGCCGCAGCTGAACCTAACCGCAGTGTAATCCTTTACGGGAACAGCGTTACCAACAGCGCCTGGAATTTATTACTGGCCGACAGCCCCGTGCAGGTTACAAAAGGAAGCATTACCGCTGGCACCAAAACATTTGCAGGAGATAACCTCGCCTGCATGTGTGTGCGTCCACGCGCCGGAAGCGAAACCGCTTATGTGGCATTCGTATCCGGAACCGGTATAAAAGGAATGAAACTCACTACCCGCCTGCCATATATGAACCCCGGCATCGGTCTGCCCGACTGCACCATACTGAGTCCTGAAATACAAACCAATGGCGATTCAGGCGTGTTGATGACCGGATTCTTTGGCCTCGACTGGAGTATAGAAAATGGTGAGTTCGTGCATAGTGAGAAATAAAACAAATTCAGTCTCCGGCACCATTTTCAAAGTAAAATCAGGTAGTTTGTGCTACTTTTGGCAAGTCGGATCAAAATAAGAAACCAAAAACATCAACAAATAATTTTACAAATGAAAAAAATTGCTTTCACCTTCTTAATCAGTCTTTTCGCACTGTTCACCGTTGCGCAACCCGGTGGAATGAAATGGCTTCCTGATGGAAACGCTTACACTTCGCTGGATAAATACTCTATTGTAAAAACGGAATTGCCTTCATTAACAAAAACAGTTTTATTCGAACTGGAAAAATTCATTCCAAAAGATGAGGCTAATCCACGCGAAATTTCATCGTTCGCATTATCGGCTGATCTGAAACAGGTTTTGTTGAAAATAAACACGCAGACGCAGTATCACAAAACCACCGGCGAAGTTTGGGTGTACAATTCAAAAGATGAAAAAATTATACAATTAGGGAAAACACTGCGACCGGAAGGATTAATGTATCCCAAATTTTCGCCCGACGGAACCAAAGTCGCCTATGTTTACCAGGATTATTCGAACAACCAGGTTGTTTATAACCTGTATGTTGAAGATCTTAAAACCGGAAAAATAACTCAGCTTACTTTCGATACCCGCGACCGCAGCATAAACGGAACTTTCGACTGGGTGTATTCGGAAGAATTATTTTGTACGGATGGTTTCCGATGGAGCCCTGACGGCACACGCATTGCTTACTGGAACGTTGATGCATCGAAAGTTCGCAATTACCTGATGCTTAACACAACCGATTCTATTTATCCGTTTACCGTAGCTGTGGAATATCCTAAAGCCGGCGAGGACCCTTCGCCTGCAAAAATCGGTGTCGTGGATATATCTAATGCCAAAACAAAGTGGATGGATATCGAGGGCGATCCGCGCCAGCATTATCTCACAAAAATGGAATGGTCGTCGAAAAACGAACTGATCATACAGCAACTGAACCGCAAACAAAATGTTTCGAAACTCTGGCTGGCTAATACGGCTTCAGGCTCAGCGAAAGTTATGTGGAGCGATACCGATAAAGCATGGATTGATATTGAAGCCACCTGGAACACCAACGACAATGCAGGATGGAACTGGATCGAAGGCGGAAAAGCGTTTGTGTGGGCCAGCGAAAAAGACGGCTGGAGGCATTTGTACCGCATTGGCATGGATGGCAAAGAAAGCCTGATTACCACTGGCAATTTTGATGTGATAAAACTGTACCTCATCGATGAGCCCAACAACCTGGTTTATTTTGCAGCAACACCCGAAAATGCAACACAACGTTACCTTTTCAGTACAAAACTCGACGGATCGGAAGCACCAAAGCGCTTAACGCCAGCCGATTTTACCGGAACCAACGATTATATGCTTTCGCCAAATGGCAAATGGGCTCGTCATGTATTCTCAAGTCATCTTTATCTGCCTTCTGCTGAGTGGATTACTCTTCCGGCCCACGAACCGGTTGACGCAGCAAAAAGCATTATGAGCAACCGTAAGGAAGACCCGGCCGGCAAACAGGTTTCTTTCTTTAATGTTACCACCGAAGATGGAATTACACTGGATGGATGGATTTCGAAACCGAAAGATTTTGATCCTTCGAAAAAATACCCTGTTTTCTTTTATGTGTATGGCGAACCTTGGGGATGCACCGTTTTCGACAATGCAAGGATTGGCCGTTCGGGGCAATTTGGCGGCAATATCGCCGATATGGGCTACCTGTATGTTTCGGTTGATTGCCGTGGCAGCCAGGCACCGCGAGGCCGGGAGTGGAGGAAATCAGTTTACAGGCAGATCGGCCGCCTGAACATCCGCGATATGGCAATGGGCGCTAAAGAAGTTCTGAAATGGGAGTTCTGCGATACCAGCCGCGTTGCCGTTCACGGTTGGAGCGGTGGCGGATCGTCAACACTTAACCTGATGTTCCAGTATCCCGAAATTTTTAAAACCGGAATTTCGGTTGCCGCTGTTGCAAACCAGCTGGCTTACGATAATGCCTACCAGGAACGCTACATGGGCATTCCGGCCGAAACGCGGGAAGATTTTATAGCCGGATCGCCATACACTTATGCTAAAAACTTACAGGGAAACCTGCTTTATATCCATGGCACCGGCGACGACAATGTGCATTATGCCAATGCCGAAAAACTTTTTAACGAACTGATCCGATATAACAAACCCTTCCAGATGATGGCTTACCCAATGCGTTCGCATGGCATTTATGAAGGCGAAGGCACATCGCAGCATCTGACAACAATATGCAAAAAATTCCTGCTTGAAAACTGCCCTCCGGGAGGAAGATAGTCGCCATAAAAGGGAAACATTGTTAGTAAATGAATAAATCAGGTGGTTAAAAACAATAACCACCTGATTGTGTTTTATACTGTAAAATAAACAGATATGAAACAGGCAAAACTCACAATTATAGCAATATTGCTCATTAGTATAAGCAGCAGTGCCCAGATAAATCTTTTAGGAGCTCAGATTAACCAGGGAACCGGTAACATCGACATTGTCAAATGGCAAGCTCTTGATCAGGCCTCGGTTACAACATACCCTACAGCATTGCAGGCGTATGTTTTTGGTTCATCTGTTTTCGATGCTTACAACAGCAACTATTATCTGAACGGTTTCGGAACATCGGCAAATGGACTTTTTTCATTCAACAGCATTTCCAACGAGCAGAATATCAGTAGTTTTAATGCTTTTTCGAGTATAACTGAAATTGATATGAGCACAGGAAAAATTTATACCCTGAGCGCCGAAGTTGCTGATTATATAAGTGTAAACGAATACGATATCAATTCCGGCGAAGAAACTCTGCTGGGTCAGATTTTTGAACCTGGAATCCAGGGCATAATTGCTGATGCTACTGGTTTTGATTCGAATAACGGGATTTTGTATTATGTCGGTTATGATACACTTCCAAGCCAGTGTTTATATGGAATAGAGGTGCGTGAGCCCGTATTTACCTACACTAAAACTACACTTACCAGCACAGCAGCCGGCAACAATATTTCCAGTGTAAATTACGACAATGTAAACAATACCATTTTTGCCATGAGTGCCGAATTTTCGACCTCGGGCAATTACCTAGGAAATAAAGTGGTGGAGATTAATAAGTCGACAGGCGAAATTATTACAAGAGGAGCTTTGGAGGGATTTGAAGCTTTCCTTGCCGGATCTTCTTCATTCGATCAAAACACAGGAAGTTTACTTTTGGTTGGCTTTGATGCTGATTTTAACCAAAAAATGATTGTTTTCAATACCAACGACAATACTTATATCACAGGATTTGTACCTGGCCTTGTATCGGAAATTGTATGCGACAATAATGTTTTTGCAAAGAATGCCTACTTAACGACTTCAGTAAATGAAAATGATAAATCTGCGCTAAAGGTGTTTCCAAATCCCGCCAGCACAAAAATTACGATTACATCTCCAGGTGCAGGATCAGGTGATATTATTGTAAGTCTGTATGATATGAATGGGAAAATGGCACTTCAGGATCGTTTTTCACAGAAGAACCAGAATACGCTGGATGTAAGCATGTTGCCAAAAGGAGTTTACATGCTTAAAGCAGAAACACAGGAAGGTAACACAAGCAAAAAAATAGTGATACGGTAGGTAGCAGGAAGTTCAGAATGAATTCTGGTGAGTGCTAAAAACAAACTATTAGAAAGGGATTGTTTCATACACATTTCAAATTTTAAACACAAATGGCCGGTTTTACAACCGGCCATTTGTGTTTAGGTTTCAACAGAACTTATTTGGATGCCTGTGCATCAGGCTTCAGGTATGTATTAAGAAAACCGACCGTGCGTTTTGCCGTGGTGAT
>CAZBZA010000163.1:0-6865 GCA_964495865.1 uncultured Lentimicrobiaceae bacterium | reverse complement strand
TCGCTGGAGATACCGTTCGATATGCCGAATTTTGTTAGGGAATGAACTTGAGGGGAGACAAGGCGAGGGGAGACAAGGCGAGGGGAGACAAGGCGAGGGGAGACAAGGCGAGGGGCGACAAGGCGAGGCGACAAGGCGACAAGGCGACATGGCGAACTTGAAACCAGAAACCAGAAACTTGAAACCAGAAACCAGAAACCCTTCAAACCCTTCAATCCCTTCAATCCATCTCATCCTCAAACCTCTGACTACGGCTTGATTTTTTATCCGAGAGGGCTTTCTTTGATTCAACTCGTCTGAGTTTTGAACTTCGGGTGGGTTTAGTAGCAATTCGTTCTTCTTCTGTTTCAAATGCTTTTTGCACCAGCATACTGAATTTTTCAGTCACTGCTTTACGGTTGGCAAGTTGTGTTCGCTCCCGGCCCGAACTTATCCTGAAAATACCGTGTTTCGATATGCGGGTATGAAGCTCCGATAGAAACATTTCTTTCTGCTCAGCATCCAACACACTCGAATCCAATACGTTGAATATCAATATTACTTTTGTCGATACCTTATTTACATTCTGACCGCCACTGCCGCTGCTACGCGTAGCTTCGAAACGGCATTCGTTTAAAAGTGAATCTATGTCGGGATGTTGTGCCATACTAAAAAAGAGAGTCCTTGTGTTATCTGCTTAATTCATTCCGGATCTGCAGAGTGCAAAGGTCTGAAAATAAACCAACAAATACCAAAAACTCTCTTTTGAGAATGTTCCCTGGCAATTATTCAGGAAACGCGAATCCCCTTGGAATAATTCCTGCCTGAACTGAATCGACAAGCGACCCGTCATCAGCCTTTATCCTGAAAATCTGTCCGTTTCCCATAAAATCCTTAGGATCGGAAGCATAGAGGTAACCGGTTTTATTTTCGTAACCCAGCGAATAGAAATACCTCGAAAACAGTTTCGCCGGACTTGCATTTGCCAAAGCAATATTGAAATGATAAATTGCATTGTCGAACAGAAAATAGAGAACCGATTTCTGTTTGTTAATCACGAGTTTCTCCGGATGATCTCCTGTTGATCCGAACTCATAAGTATAAGTCACACTCAGCGTCACAGGATCAATACGCATCAGTTTACCAGGTGTATCACCTGCCTGCGGCCATCCGGCAAAACCATTCCCTTTGCACAACACCCAGATATTTCCGTTACCATCAGCTACCATTCCTGAAGGAGCATCACCGACTTTGATTATTTTAACAAGCGTATCAGAAGAATAATCAATAACATAAACGGAACTGTCGACACTAAAACCACCGGAATTAGCAACATATACATACTTTCCCGATTTAACCATAGCATCAGGACCGGTGCCGGCAGGTAGAGCTTTGGTAACTGTATTCGTTGTCAGGTCAACAACGGCAATATGCCCGATCCAGTCGGAGACATAAGCCTTTTTATCATCTACTATTAAAAACTGACTTGGATTAATGAGGTTAGTGATAGTAGCTTCCGATTTAAACGTAGCCAAATCAACCACTTCAACTGTACCGGAATTATTAACCACAATGTATCCTTTTCCGTTGTGAATGGCCATGTTCTGGGCAATGTTTCCCAAAGGCCTGCCGTTTATCATTTCAAATATATCCTGCTTAACAAGGTTACTATCAGGATCAAAATATGTAACAGTACCGGTCCCATTCTGAAAAGCGCCTTCATTAACAATAAATATTCCGTTGCTGAACGCACCTTTAACTGCAGTGTCATCATCCTTATTACATGCAGTAAGTGTAAAAATTGCGGCCAATGCCAAAAGCACGAGAGTTGATCTGAAAGTTTTCATTTAAATTAAATTAGTGAACTATTTGGTGATTAAAAGACTAATGGAGAAAGACCTGCCCGGTTCGGGATAATATAGAACCGATTGGTAGGTTATATCAAACAGGTTTCGCAATTCGAGTTGCAGGCGGTAACTTAATTTCTTTGTTTTGAAGGTATTACCTCCATATAAATCGACAATTGAATAAGAAGGCAATGATTTCTGATTATCAGCCTGTACATACCGTTTCCCGGTTAAGGAATATGAAAACATAGCGTACCATGTGTTTTTGGTAACATAAAATGTTTCCTGAACTTTATGCAACGGAATGTAAATTAGTTGATTATCCAGATTTTCGATTTCATCAGGCGATGTTTCTTTATACACTGAAGGTGAATAATTATAAGCAAACAGAAAATACCCCCTGAAACCGGCATATTTAAGATCCGATTTTGACGTAATCTCAACACCCTGACTTCTGACTTTCTGCACATTTTGAGGAGTCCATATTCCTGAACTCGCCGGAACCCATTGAATAAGGTTATCAATCAGCAGGTTGTAATAATCAATATCAATTTTGGATTGGACAAGATCTCCGCTTCCAAAGTTAAAATCGAGCCCGGCTTCCACATTGACACTTTCTTCGGGTTTCAGGTCCGGATTTCCTCCCGGCACCCAATACTTATCGTTCATGGTTGGCACACGGAAGTTTTTAGAAAGTCCAAAACTGGCCGAAACCGTTTTAAAAACCGGAATTTCGGCACTCAATGAGGGACTAAAAGGAACCTGGTATCCTTTCGAAAAATCCTGACGCAGGTTTAGCACACTTTTAAATCGTGATTTTGTATGAATATATGCCAATGCTGCCCATACCGAACCTTCGGGCTGGTATTCAATACCCTCATAATAAGGCACATCGGCGCGGATAATTTCAGCAGTTATTCCACTTCCGATTGACAAACCTTTACCAAGCGACCGCTTATATTCCAATTCCAACTGAAAGGTATTTAAATGATAAAATGCATCAATAAGTGCATCATCATTTGTGTAATGTTCCTTTTCATCAACAAAGGCCGAGCGTACGCTAAATGATTGTTTTTTACCCGAATATGACCATTGCAGGCTGCTTCGGATTGCCTGATCCCACTGCTGCTGGGTGCTTTGTGTCATGGTAAGGGTTGGAGGAATCTGCCGGTCAGTGGCCTGATACCATATTCCGGCAGTAAGTCGTTGATTTTGATTAAGTATATATTCAACCTGGTGAATGCTCGAAGCCGATTTTACCATTGCATGTTCCAGTCGCTCCTGTTCGCCGGTAAGTGTGGTGTACCAGAAATTGTTTTTATTCCAATCGCCGGATAATGAACCGGTGTAAGCCAGACGGTTATTTCCGGCACTTACTTTTACGGCTCCGCCAAGCTTGCCGGCACTTCCGCCTGAAAGTAAAACAGAAGCTTTCAGCGGGCTGGAATATTTCATAGTATTGGAAAGGTGCAGGCTCCCTCCTATCACCCCGGAACCAAGCAACGCGCTTGCACCTCCCGATTGAAGTGAGATATCGCTGAAATCAAAAGTAGAAATGCGTGAGAGATCGGTCATACCCATATTGGGCTGCTGCAGATTAATTCCGTTCCAGAAGACTCCCGACTGCGACGAATTAGTTCCTCGCAGCGAAAGCGTAGCAATTCCTCCCGGACTATAGGACCTAACCGTAACAGCGGATTGTTCGGCTAGCAGCGCTGCAATGCTTACACCCTGGCGGATAGAAAGAGTTGTACTGTCAATTTTTTCAATTTTCAGTCCTGATGAAAACACAGATATTTTATCAGCCAGAATTTCCACACCATCTATCGACTGAACGGAATCCAGCGCCTGTGCCGAAACTTTCAGCATCAACAAAGAAGAAAGAAAGAAAAAGACTACCCGTCGGATCATGTAACTTTTTAAAAAACGGGTAACAAACGTAGCATTTCCTGCCATTGCAGAAACTGTCGCTGCTTTTAACCCGAAAGCATTGAACAATAACACAGCGGCAGGTCTTCTGACTTACTCCCCCTTTCCGGCGCCTTCCCATGACGTAAAAGTCAAAGTGGCATTAAGGATTGCCGGAGGGCAAAATTGGAGTTTACAGCAGCGGGACTGTCCGGGATTTACACCCGATTCCCTTTTAAGATGTACCCATTGCAAATGGGACACACACCGTTGATGCGGCAAAGGTAAAATAATAAAAAGTGATTTCGCAATAAAAAGATGCTAACAGCAATGTTTATAACTTTCCAAATCAGGCCAGATCAGGCTCTGCAGGTGTTATAAATTGCTCAATACCAGGATAAAACAATTTCGAACTGGCAATATTCTGAGGATAGGTAAAGTAATGCATAATCGCCTCAGCGCCAAGGGTTCCATCACTCATAAAAAGCTGAACCTCTATCATGGCAATATTGCGTTTCATCTCCTGAAGTGTGGCACGCAGTCTGAAAGGAGCCTTATCCATTTTGACTGGCTTTAGCAGTTTTACCTCCATTTTTGAGGTTACTCCGGCTGTCTGTAATTTCACAAACACAAACCAACTAGCTATTTCATCCATCAGGGTAGCCTGAATCCCACCGTGAAGTACCCCAACCCAGCCCTGAAGATGATCTTCCGGCTCCCAATCGCAAACTACAGCATCGCCTTCGAGCCTGAAATTCATGCGCAAACCAAGTTTATTTTCAGGTGAACAACCGAAACAATTATACCCTTCGAGTTGAAAAAACGGATTTTTAATATGGATAGGTTCCGACATGGTTTTATGTGCTTCCTTTAATTAAAATGAGGTTGAAACTACTACCAGAACCTGCTTAATAAGTCAATCCTGATACGTAACAACCTCATTTCAAATATATTAACTATTACTATTTTAACTGACCTTTGGTGTAAACTGATGTCTTTAAAACTTTTCCATTGGCATCCAACTCCTGCCATTTTCCATCTTTTTCGCCATTTACATAGTTGCCCTGAAATTTCAGAACACCATCTTCGGTATAATCTTTCCATGGCCCGTTTAAGACACCATTTACATTAATGCCTTCCGATTTTAATTTCCCGTTTTCGTAATATTCTTTGGTAAACCCGTTTTCAACGTTATCCTTGAATTCCTGCTCACCTGAAAGTACATTACCGGCATAATAAGATTTTTGCACACCCTGTAACAAGCCATTTACATAATTGTATTCGGCAATAAGATCACCTTTTATGGTATAATATTTTGATGGCCCATGTTTTACATCATCTTTATAATCAGATTCTTCCTGTATTTTTCCAGCTGAATTTTCATAATAAACCTTCTTCTTTCCGTTAATTTTTCCATGAACATAATCAATTAATGAAGCAGGATTGGTTCCATAAAAGAAACGCTTTGCTGTACCTTCGAGCAAATTATTCACATAATAGGATTCGCTTACGAGGTAACCACGCTGATCGATATCAATTGCTATCCCATCGCGGAGACCTTTGTTGAAATGTTCAATCCTGATCAGTTTTCCATCACCTGCATAACTGGTCCAGCAACCGTCCTTCAGGTCGTGAATGTAAGCACCTTTTAGTGTACCGGCAGCAGTTTTTTCTTCCCATGCGCCTTGCTTTTTACCCGCAGCATCCGTTTGGTTAACAGTTTGTGCAACAACTGCTGCAATGGAAAACGCCATTAACAAGCAAATAAAAAGAATCTTTTTCATGACATTAAGAGTTTTTGATGAGTATATAATTTTTAGATTACTGATTTTCTTTACGTTTAGGGATATCTTGAAACCTGAAACTTTAAACAAGTGAAATTCTTTCTTAATTCACTGTTTCTAACTCATTTCAATTTCCGCATACAAATCAAAAGCATCGGCCCCCGTAATTTTTGCGGTGTAAAATTCGCCAATTTTCAGTTTGGTTGTACCTTTAATTAAAACTTCATTATCAACTTCCGGGGAATCAAATTCGGTACGGCCAATAAAATAATCTCCTTCGAGGCGGTCAATTATAACTTTGAAAGTTTTTCCAATTTTTAGCTGGTTCAACTGCTCCGAAATCCCTTGTTGTATCTCCATTATTTCAGCAGCACGTTGCTGTTTTATTTCAGCAGGAACATCATCCACCAGTCCGAAGGCATTGGTATCCTCTTCGTGCGAATAGGTAAAAACGCCTACTCTGTCGAATTTTGTTTCTTGTACAAATGTTTTGAGTTCTTCAAATTCTTCCTGTGTTTCGCCCGGATAACCGACAATAAATGCCGTACGGACAGCTGCACCAGGCAGTTCCCTACGAAAATCAGCCATCAGTTTTGTTGTTCCTTGTTTATCGACACCACGACGCATACTTTTTAGAATACGATCGCTGATATGCTGCAATGGAATATCAACATAATTGCAAACATCAGTACGCGAAGACATTACCTCAAGGAGAGCCTTTGGAAAAGTGGTAGGGAATAAATAATGAAGACGGATCCAGGTAAAAAGCTTCAGGTCGGACAAAATCGTAACCAGTTCGGGTAACATCTGTTTTTTATACAGATCAATACCGTAATAAGTAAGATCCTGCGAGATAAGCAATAATTCTTTAACTCCCTGTGCTGCAAGCTTTTTTGCTTCATCAACAATATCTTCGACCGGTCGCGAAATATGCTTGCCACGTATGCCTGGAATAGCACAGAACGAACAAGTACGATCGCAGCCCTCGGCTATTTTGAGGTAAGCATAGTGATTGGGAGTGGTGAGATAACGTTCGCCTAATAGCTCTTTGCGGTATGCGGCGCCCATGCGGGTAACTATTTCGGACATATCGCGAACACCAAAATACTCATCTACTTCAGGAATCTCTTTCTGCAAAGGTTCTTTAAAGCGCTCCGATAAGCAACCCATAACATAAACCTGTTTGAGTTTACCTTTCTTTTTCGCTTCTATAAATCCAAGTATCGTTTCTATTGATTCTTCTTTGGCATCGTTAATAAATCCACAGGTATTTATTATCACGGAATCCTCGCGGCCTTTCTCGCCATCGCGCAATACGCGGATATTATTCAGTTTCAACTGACCCAT
>CAZBZA010000162.1:0-6933 GCA_964495865.1 uncultured Lentimicrobiaceae bacterium | reverse complement strand
GTTGACCAGTTAGCCAGGTCACCTTTACCCGAAACCTGCATGGCGCCCAGAACGCAAATATCAATATGGCCTCCGCGTATCATAGCAAAGCTGTCGGCATGATGAAAATAACAGGCACCAGGTATGGCAGTGATGTTCTTTTTCCCTGCATTGATCAATTCAGGATCTTCCTTGCCCGGTTCAGCAGCAGGCCCCATGCCCAACAACCCGTTTTCGGTATGATAAATCACTTCTCTGCCTTCGGGAACAAGGCCTGCAACCAGTTCAGGAATTCCAATGCCCAGGTTTACATATGCTCCGTCAGGAATATCTTTGGCAACTTTTTGTGCCATCTGATCGCGGTTCCAGCCGGTTAATCTTTCGTTTGTCATGGATACCTCCTGTTTTCTTTTATAAGTTGTGATTCATCGGCCGGGTTGGATATTTCTACAACTCTTTTTACAAAGATACCCGGTGTTACAACAACTTCCGGATCAATTGAACCCAATTCCACTATTTTTTGAGCCTGAACAATTGTAATATCAGCAGCCATACACATAACGGGACCGAAATTCCTGGCAGTCTTATTATACAACAGGTTGCCGTATTTATCTGCCTTACTGCATTTTATCAATGAAAAATCGGCTTTAATGGCATGTTCCATCACATATTCCTTGCCGTTAAACACCCTGATTTCTTTGCCTACGGCCAAGGGCGTATTTACTGATGTAGGAGTAAAAAATGCAGGAATACCTGCGCCACCGGCCCTTATGCGTTCGGCTAAAGTGCCCTGAGGCACCAGTTCCAGTTCTATTTTGCCATTGCGGTACAATTCGGGAAACACCGTGGAATTGGCTGTGCGCGGAAAGGAACAGATCATTTTACGTACCTGATTATTCCCGATAAGTGCAGCCAGCCCGATGTTTCCGCTTCCGGTATTGTTACTGATAACAGTCAGGTTTTTTGTCCCCAGGTCAATGAGAGCATGAATCAGCTCAATAGGACTGCCAGCTTCACCGAATCCGCTTATCAGGATGGTTGCTCCGTCAAAAATGTCAGCAACTGCTTCGGATGCGGATTGTACTATTTTATTTATCATCTCACAATAAGATTATCTTCTGAAATAAGGCTGCCATTCTCCTGACCATTTGAACTCATTCGGGTTTCGAGAGCATCGTGCAGTTTATTTTCAATTTCGATGAGTTCATCTTCGTAGAAATGCTTACCGCCGCCATACGGTTTAAGCTTTTCGATGGTATTCTCATTTTCATCATATTGCACGAGGTACACTTTATCCAGCCATTCCATGTTCCGGCCTTCATTAAATTTCAGAGCAAAAACAGTTTCTCCGTTTATTTCTGCCGTTCCAAGCATGGATATTTTGCCTGCAGATGAAGTCATGGATATGTATCGCGAAGGCCTGTTGATAGAAGCCAGTGAACGATATACTTTACTGAAAACTTTATTTATTCCGGCAAGCGGGGCAGTAAAATAATGGTGCTCACCCGTAGGCCTGGCGCAGTACATTGAATGAAAGCCTATGGAAAGCATGGCAAGTATATTCCCTAAATCTATCCAGTTCTGAGCTGAACGATCCACATCTACTTTGCCGGTTTCATCCATAAATAAACTGATGTGGTTCATGATTGGGCTTTGGCTTTTAATAACAACCCCATATGCCCTGAGCCTTCGGATGGCAGCAATTGTGCTGAGATTAAGAATTTCGCGCGGTGTCGAAAAATGAGCCATCCACACCAGCTGAATTCCATTGTCATTAAGTTTACGGAACAACTCCAGCATACGGTTGTAGCTGCTGGTAAGGATCAGTTCAGGATGAAAGGTAAGAGCACGGGAGCCAAGACGTACCGTTTTGATATGACTGAGATCCGGGTCTTCAATTATGGGAGTAATATACTTTTCGAACCTGTCAGCGGTTATGTAGCCAGCATCGCCGCCGGTTATTATGAGGTCAGTTATTTCGGTATGAAGTTTCATGTATTCATGTACCTGCCCGATCTCTTCCTGGATAAACATGTCGTGGTCGCCGCGAACCTGGGCATGACGGAAGCAATAACTGCAAAATGCAAAACAATTTTGGGTTGTTTTATCAAATATAAGCTGGCATTGCGGGTATTTATGCTGACTCCCTTCAACAATTTCCAACTCACCCTGCTCGTTGTCGAACCACGGTTTGTTCAGTTTTTGCTTGCCGTCGTGTGGATTGGTTTTTTTAGTGTATTCTTCCACTATTCGTTCCTTTTCCTGTTCGGTTTCGGCTTTTGAATATTCCTCAACTGTTGCTGCATTGATCATACCAGGTTGGGGGAAAACCAACTGGAAGATTGAATCTTCGGCAAAATTATTCCAGTTAATCGCATTCAGAACATGTTTTGTTGCCAGAAAACGGTAGACTTTAATAAAAAGCTCACGCTCTTTGATATGCCCTATTTCGATTCCGTTTTTTTGCAGGATATCAACTATTTCGCCAAACCCTTTTAATCCTGAATAATGCGTTTTGTACCTGAACAAAAAGTCGGTTGTAACCATTATCCCTGAATGATCCGGATAGGCTGTATGTAACCTGCTTAAGAGCCCGGCAGGCAGCAGATTTTCTTTTCTGATTATTGACCTTGTATCGTCAGTGAGTTGATACCTGTCAAGCATTCGGATAACATCGGCAGGATGAATCTTAGTTTTGTCTGAAACAAAGTTCGGGCCTGTGTTTTCAATCATGAAGCTGATTTTTTAAATTCGTGTGTGAATAATGAGAGTATTGGTATGCAGCTTTGCGCAATCTGTCCATTATAGCTAACCCGATGCCATGTTCAGGCACCGGTTCTGCCACAATGAAATCAATTTCAGCTTCTTCGAGCCGGTGCAGGGCGCCGAAAAGATTTATTGCTGCCTCTTTAAGGTCAGCATTCTTTGATAAAATCTCAACAGTTTTAAAACCGTCAATGTTTTTTCCGCAAAAGGATAAAATGCCTGCACGCGAAGAATCGCCAACAATAACATTATCAATAAAGTATAATGGTTTTGTAGGACTATAATGAGATTTCAGGAATCCGGGGGAAGCCGGTTTTACAGCTTCTTTTTTTGAAGAAGGGGCATGAGGTATGTAAATTTCAATTTCTTGTCGGGTAATTGATCCATGTCTCAGAATCTCAAAACCAAAAGGCGTAACAGAAATTACTGTAGATTCTATTCCAATTGTACTATTGCCACCATCAAGAACACATTTGATGCCAGGTAATTGATTTTTAACATGTTGAGCTGAAGTAGGGCTGAGCCTGCCAAATTTATTTGCACTTGGAGCGGCTATTGGACAGCCTGCCGCTTCAATCAATTTCAGTGCAACAATATTGGCCGGCATTCGTATTGCTACTGTCGGCAAGCCTGATGTAACGATATCTGGAATCATTTTACTCTTTGGAACCACAATGGTTAATGGCCCCGGCCAAAATGCATCAGCAAGTTTCTGAACGTTTTCGTCAGGATTACTGCAAAGTAAATGCAGATATTCAGTTGAACTGATATGTACAATTAATGGATCGAAAGAAGGACGTTCTTTTTCAATAAAAATTCTGGCTACTGCAGCAGGATCAAGAGCGTTAGCTCCTAAGCCATATACTGTTTCGGTAGGGAAAGCTACAAGGCCGCCTTCTCTTATTATTCTGGCCGCTGCTTCAATTTCTCTTTGGGTTGTCATTTACTTAAATCTGGTGTTTGTATCTCACAACAAACCGGGCAAAGGGATTGGGATAGTGCATGTAAATTTACAATTAGCGGGATTGAACTTAATCCAGGAAAACAACTTTTCCTGTTTCCAGGTCATAATAGGCGCCAACTATTTTTACTTTTTCCTCCTTTACCAACTCGCTGATAATCGGGCTTTGATCCAATATATCCCTGATGGTTAGTTTTACATTATTCCTTGAAGTTTCGTCAAGCATTGATTCTTTATTTGATTCATCGCCGGTGATGGCAGGTTTAATCTGATTCACCAGTTGCGTGAGATTCCCTAATTCGGCATTCCCGACTGCGCCTGCAACTGCGCCACAATGGTTATGGCCCAGCACAACGATAAGTTTTGTCCCTTTCAGTTTGGTGGCAAACTCCATGCTGCCAACTATATTTTGGTCTTCCACATTCCCTGCAACCCTTGCGACAAAAAGATTGCCAATACCCTGATCGAAAATTATTTCCGGCGGCACCCTTGAGTCAAGGCAGCCAAGAATGGCTGTATGCGGGTGCTGGTCGGCCTTGGTGTGCTCTATTTGGTTAGCATAGTCAGTATTGATAAGCTTGCCTTCCACGAAGCGTTGATTGCCTGCTTTAAGTTCGGCTATGGCTTCGTCGGGTGTATTGATCTCAGTTTTAACCGGGTGCTGAGCATCAGCATCTGTGGTATCGGTTTTCTTCTGTCCGCACGAAGTGATGAATAATCCAATTAAAGCTACTGCTGCAATTGTTGTTCCTGTTTTCATATTCAATTTGTTTTGGGTTTAAAATTAGTTTCTGAACTTCGGGTATTGATTATTGATGGCGGTGTAATTATCAATGGCAGGTATGTTTCATGAATAACCATTACCTGGTAAAGGGTTTTATTTTTTCAACAATTTCATTAAGCGAATATGGAACATCGAACCACTGCCTGCCGGTAATCTCATTGGTTACCTTACAGTACATCTGCGAAAGCAGGAATTTGAACCTGGCCGGTAAAGGTTCAGGCTGCAGCTTACATATTTTTTTCCAGTTTTGCCTGTCCTGTTCCTTTGCTCGTTCCGTTTCGTGGAACCAGTCGGAGTTGCGATAGTACATCCGGGCTACTTCCTTGCTCAGAGGCAAGCCATTTAGTTCGAACCGGCATTCATCGAGAGTTCCCAGTACATCAACAAGCACAATGTCGGCATGCGTATTTTTGGCAGCTTCAATTTTTCCGTCGAGGTTTATGGTATTGATTTTTTTGTATTCGGAGGTTATGATAGTGTTGATGGCACGGGTAAGGCCCGAAAGTGCTTCCATTTCCTCATCGTTTAATCCTGAAATTTGTTCGGCCTCGGCGGGTGTAATATACCTGTCGGTAATTTCAAGCTTGGTTGAGAAATCGATAAAAGGGGTTTGGAGTTGAGTGTCGGGGATGGGGTCTGCATCAAGCCCCAGGTCAGTATACTTTAACTCACCTTTTAACAGCCGCTTGAATACGCTGCTTCCCTGGGGGAGAAAATTGCGATAAATAATTTCAAGAGGTATTAACAAGTTGTTATCAACCTGCGTATAAACCGAATAGTCATAAATTCCCTGGTTATTTGTCGGATGATATACATTAACAAGGTCAATCATCATTGAATCGGATGGCCTGCTGAGTTCTGAAACTGGCATAGGTTTGTCATCTTCCATAAGCCCGATGTAGTGGGTTTCATATCCCCGGCTTTCCAGTTTCTCAAAGAAGTAAGCGCCTAAAATGGCGGTTGCAGCTCCTTTAAAAGGAATAGTATCAGGCATTTCGCCCCAGTCAAAAACTGAGTAACGGTCGGAAAAATGAAAAATGGCCTTACCGTACTCTGATTTGGTAGCCGGCGAAAGAACTTTAAGGTCTTTTACACTGCCCATGGTTATGCCTCCTTGCTTAATTGAAGCTTATCATCGTCTTCTTCCAGTTCTTTTCGTTTTTTGTTCTGGAAAGCAATAACTTTTTCCTGAATATCAGGAAAGCCCAATCCAATGATTTTAGCAGCCGCCAATGCAGCATTTTCAGGACTGAGAATAGTAAGTGGTGCAACACCTGAAGGCATACGCAGGCTCGAAAAAATATCGGCACCAGCAAATTTATCACCATAAGGTGGGCAGGCTATTACCGGACAATGTGTTTGTGCATCGGTAAACCCGCTTAAGGCGTTGCTCATACCGGCAATCGTGATAAAAACAACATTTTCCTTTTCGTACTCTTTTATAAGGTTGTAACATTTCAACGGAACTTTATGTGCCGATGCTATCCTGGTTACCGCTTCTATTTCAAAGCTTTTTAGAACGGCAGCAATTTTTTTTGCCCAGTCGAGGTCAGCTTTCGACCCCATAATAATTACTACTTTTTTCCCCATTTCAACTGTTTGTATTGTTTAGTAAACCAAATTACATAATCGGATTTGTTGATACCCAAAGCAGCTGGGCTTCTGTTTTATCTATGTTATGGATAGTGTGATTTGTGCCGGAATTAAAATAAAAGCTATCATTCTGGTTTAAAATAAATTCATTCTGGTTAACCTGAATTCTGAAATTCCCTTTCAGTGCGAAATAGTAGCTTTGTCCGGAAATTGAATTAACCAGGCCCTGTGAGTTTGATTCCGGGGCAAAGACAAATAAATGAGGTTCCATCAGTTTTTGCTGGTCGTGATTGGAAAGCAAATACAGAGATGCCCCTGATTCGTTTGTATTTACAATCTTCTTTTCATTAAATACTACTATTGGATTTTTGGAAAAAGTTTCATTTTCTCCAATCAGTGTTCCTACGGTAATTTGTAAAGCATCAGCAATTTTTTTCAACGTAACAATGGATGGAAACGCTTTTGCCCGTTCGATTTGGGATATTAAACTTGGCGTAACACCTATGGAGTTAGCCAGATCGTTAATCTGAATATTTAACTTTTCCCTTCGGTTCCTGATTCGTTCACCTAGTCGTATCATTTTTCGAATCTAAAATTAATTGAAAGTAAATTTAATTGCACAAAGTAAATACAATTTACTTTATCTTTTCATAAAGAAGAGTTTTATTTTTTCGAAAAGTTAAAGTTCATTACCCTTTGCTATAAAGAATAGGAGTGTAATGCGCTCAATATCAATAATTTTAAACAATATTTGAATATCGGTTCACTTAGGGTTTAATTCAAATTATATACTATTGGGAGCAAATTTCTTTTTGGAGGGTAAGTTGATTTAGTAAAGTAGTCCTTTTGC
>CAZBZA010000161.1:0-7035 GCA_964495865.1 uncultured Lentimicrobiaceae bacterium | reverse complement strand
CATTAACTTCAACTTTACTTGCAGTGTTAAGCATTACCTGAACATTGGCATACTCACTGGCAGGATTTGGCGAAACGGTAACGTCCTTTGCAATATCAACAGGTTTAACGCTCACGAAAGTCGGGAAAGTTAAATAAGTAATATAGTTATCACCTGGTTGATCGGCATCTGCACCAACTGAGGTACCTGGCTCAGCATCCATCTGGCAAAGGAAATGCACATTTCCATCGTGAGCTACCACCATATACGCCCACACAACCTCATCATAAGCGTGTATTACATCATCAGTTAAATCTATTGGTTCTCTCCATTCAGTCTGGGTATTCAGTTTCGAACTCACATATAAATGCCTGTAAAGCTGCTCATTTGGATTAGCACCTGAATTAGTGAGGTCTTCACGTAACGCTGAATAGGAAATGAACATATTGTTATCCTTGTCACAAACTATTTGTGGGTGACTCGAAAGATTCACATACCTGTAGTCGCCCCATGGAAGCTGATCAGCTCCAACTGAAGGGAAATCAATTTCATCATTACCATTATAATCAATCATACCGCCTACCCACATGCCATGAGCTTTAAGTGAATCTTCATAGTATAAAATAGCCGTATCAATCCGAGGCATTGATTCATTCCAGTAAATGATACCATCCGAAGCATAAGGGAAATAATTCCACGATTGTGCATCAGTATTAAATGTTGATATTAAATACCGGGTGGTAGCCATATGAACCTGGCCCTGGTTATCCAAAGCAATAGCAAATCCTTCATCGAATGTAGCAATCTGTGGGCTTTCAGCTCCTGAAGTAACAGGGAATTGGTAAGCTGTAGTCCTTGTCCAAGTATCACCACCATCGTAAGATTTCATTAACCAAATGCCTCCAAGAAAATGACCGACAGCAAATGCAATGGTATCACCTTTTGGTGCTGCCCATGCATACTCATCACCACCAAATCCTTTAAACGCGGCAGTTATAGGAAGAGAAGCCGCATCGAGGCCAGTAGGAATAACAGGTGTTGACCAGGTTGCTCCGGCATCGGTCGAACGTAAGTAAAGCATAGCATTTTCCAAGCCCTCATATGCTGCACCAGTGTTTACAATAACATGTATTGTATTACCTACAGTAATAGCCCTGGGCCATGTATAACCTGTAGTGCCGGGAATACCAGTAGTTGTCCATGTGCCGGTTCCTTTTGTTGCCCTGCGGGTGAAATTCAACATCCCTGAGCCTGTATGCGAAATTACCATTTCACCATCACCCAGTGGTGCATATGAAGGCCATCCATTTTTTGCGGTTTCCGAAGCAATACGGGCAGTTGGCCATTCGCCCCAAGCTGTACCGTCAAAATAATTGTAACCAGTTCCCCTGTCTGCAAATCCTACTCCACCTGCTTCCCCGACAAAACCCATTGTCCACACAGCACCTATAGTGCCATCAGGGTAGACATACATACGGTTTTGAATACCCGAGTTCGTTTGAAGATCATAAACTGTCTGACCAATTTGCGTTTCACTAACACCAGCAGTTCTCGGTCCATCTCCGGGTTGATAAGGTAATGGTGATTTCATTTCCGGTTCCAGCAAAGTGGGTATAATTTTACCTTGCATCTGAATGTTAGCCTTATCGGCCGGAACCTTTGCTCCTTTTTGTGCTGATAATGAGATGCAAAGCACAAGAGCAAAAACGGTAAGTAAAGTTGTTTTCATTTTTTTAATGATTTTGTTAAACATGAATTAATTATTATTGCTTTTCATTTCTAATAGGGTGGGTATACTTTTGTGGTTATCCAACGCAAATATAGCATTAAATTCAGCTACTTAAACCAAAATTTTCACATTTTAATGGTTTAAGCAGTCACTTTACCCCGATTTGAAATTACTAATGTAATAGAGATTATATATCAATAACATTCTCAAAAGAAAAATTCCTATTTATGTAGTAATAAAACTTAATGTATTTTGAATCTGATGGCGCAATATAAGCATAACATTGAATCGAAATTTGGATAAAAATACGGGGCTGATGCTCTAATTGGCATCAACCCCGATAAATTTTAGTTTAGTTCGTTATAATTACTTAACGATAACCTTTTTGGATGTTTGGCTTCCACCAGCTTGTATATTGAAAACATATACTCCGGATGTAAGTGAAGCGGTATTGATTTTATAGATATGGCTGCCGGTTGACTGTTGGCCATAATTATTGGTCATAACCAGTTTACCCATTACATCATATACATTTATTTCAACTTTTCCAGCATTATTAAGCATTACCTGAACATTGGCATACTCACTGGCAGGGTTTGGCGAAACGGTAACGTCCTTAGCTATATCGACAGGTTTAACGCTGACGAAAGTCGGGAAAGTTATATGGTAAATATAATTGTCGCTAAATTCATCACCATCTCCACCCTGAGCTGCAGTAACTACAGCGGTACCAGGTTCTGGGTCAGCTTGTACTACAAAATGAAGTTTATCACCAGCCAGTGCCATTGAAGCCCAAACGAATTCATCATAAGTATGTTCGACATCATCTGTCAGGTCGCGCGGGTCACACCAATTAGGCTCGTAGCTGAGTTTTGAAGTTAGATAAAGGTGGTGATACATCTGTGGACCGGGGTTTGAACCGGTATTAACCAAGTCCTCACGAAGTGAAGAATAGGAAACAAAAATATTGTTTGAATTGTCAACTTCAATCTGTGGCATGGTGGTTGATGCAGCATATCTATATGCTCCCCATGGATATTCATCTCCAGCATCAACCCAATCAATTTCACCGTTTCCATTTAAGTCAAGTACACTTCCTACCCACATTCCGTTATTGAAAAGAGAATCAGGATTGTTAAGAAAGCTGGTGTCAATCTGTGGCATATTCTCATTCCAGTAAACAACACCATCAGTATAAGGATAGTAATTCCATGAAAGTGGATTAGCGGTTGAGTTAACTAAAGTCATTTTGTAACGACAACCAACGAAATGAATTTTACCCTGATTATCTAGAGCAATATCCCATGTATCGTCAAAAGTAGCAGCATCAGGACTTGTATCTCCGGTAAAAGTCGGGAAACTGTAAATAGTGGTTTTTGTCCAGGTAAGTCCGTTATCAAAGGATTTCATGGCCCAAACTCCACCAAGCATATCACCAAATACAAATGCAATAGTATCGCCTTTTGGAGCAGCCCATGAATAGGTATCACCACCAAATCCGTCGAAACCTGCCCAACCAGTTAAAATTGAACCAGCTTCCATGCCAGGCAGAATTACAGGTGTTGACCAAGTAGCTCCATTGTCAGAAGAAGTGATATAGACTATCGCAAAATTCAATCCTTCGAAGATAGCATTAGTGTTAACGATAACATGAATTTTACCGTTGCTTGTTATAGCCCGTGGCCATGTATATCCGGCAGTGTTGGGAATTAAAGAAGTTGACCAGCTTCCTGTCCCTTTAGCTGGCCTGCTTGAAAATTGTAATCCGCCGCCATGTGAAATAACCATTTCACCATCACCTAGTGGTGCATATGAAGGCCAACCAACACGAACAGGTTCAATACGTGCTGTTGGAGCTTCGCCCCAACTAGTTCCATCGAAATAATTATAACCAGATCCACGATCAGCGAATGCATCGCTAGCAAAACCCATTGTCCAGGTTGCAGCTATTGTGCCATCAGGATATGCATATATACGGTTTTGAACATTAGCATTTGACTGAAGGTCGTAAACAGTTGTCCCAATTATGGACTCTGTAACACCAGGGGCAGATTTTGGCCCATCTCCAGGCCTAAAAATTGCATTCGAAAGTTCTAGTTCAGCAACAGATGGCATTTTGTATGCCTTTGCAGTTTTGTTTGCCTTTTCAGGTGATACCTTCGCCATTTTTTGTGCTGACAGTGAAACTGCAATCACAACGGCTAAAAATGTGAGTAGTGTTGTCTTCATTTTTTTTTGGTTTTGTTAAACATGAATTGATTATGATTAATTTTTGAATGCGGGTTTAAAATTATCTGGCAAACGATAATTCAATGCAAATATAAAAGTAAATTAATCCCTTAATACTAAAACTTGTATTTTTTTTAAAAAAGGCATGAGCCTGTTTAAGTTTGAATCAACAAATAGTTTGATTGTCATTCGTTACATATAAATAGGTATAATTTTCGGAAATATCAAACGATAATAAGCAATTATTTGTAAGCCACAAAGCATACGAAAAAACAACGGGGTTGATGCCGCTATTGGCTTCAACCCCGTAACAGGTTATTGCTATACTTTAGATTATTTAACGATAACCTTTTTGGATGTTTGGCTTCCAACAGCCTGTACATTGAAAACATATACTCCGGCTGGGAGTGAAGCGGTATTGATTTTATAGATATGGCTGCCGGTTGACTGCTGACCATAATTTTTGGTCATTACCAGTTTACCCATTACGTCATATACATTTATTTCAACTTTTCCAGCATTATTAAGCATTACCTGAACATTGGCATATTCACTGGCAGGGTTTGGTGAAATGGTTACTTCCTTTGCAATATCTACAGGTTTAACGCTGACAAAGGTTGGGAAAGTAATGTACGTAATATAATTTTCACCTGGCTCATCAGCATCAGCACCCATTGATGTGCCTGGTTCCGGATCCATCTGGCATAAAAAATGCAAATTTCCATCAGCCGCGCTTACCATCGAAGTCCAAACCACTTCGTCATACGAATGCATAACATCATCGTTCAGATCAACAGGTTCCATCCACTCAGGTTGGCCATTCATTTTTGAAACAACATACAAATGCCTGTATAATTGAGTGTTAGGATTTGCTCCAGTATTAACCAGGTCTTCGCGCAATGCAGAATAAGAAACAAACATATTATTATCGTCGTCAATCACCATTTGCGGAAAGCTTGTAGGACCAACGTACCGATAATCTCCCCATGGAATTTCACTGGCGCCTACTTCAGGGAATTCAATTTCACCGTTGTTATTGTAATCGAGCATATAGCCAATTATCATACCCCTGTTTTCCAACGAATCAAGGTTATTATAAATAGCCGTATCGATTGCTGGCATTGACTCATTCCAATAAACTAGTCCATCAGTATAAGGGTAGTAATTCCAACTTGCTGCAGTAGAGTTATAGTGAACCATTTTATAACGGGTAACTGCAAGGTGTACCTTACCTTCATTATCGAGGGCAATGGCAAAATTTTCATCATATGTGGTTACATCAGGACTATCCTCACCGGTGAAAGCTGGAAATTCATATACAGTTGATTTGTTCCAGGTGAGTCCGTTATCGAATGATTTCATAATCCACAGGCCGCCAAGAAAATGACCGAATGCGAAAGCAATAGTATCGCCTTTAGGCTCTGCCCAAATGTATGTGTCACCGCCAAAACCTTCGAATCCTGCAGTAAGGCTGAAAGCCGAAGCTTCCATGCCCGGAAGTACTGTTGGTCCTGTCCATGTAGCACCATCATCGGTTGAGCGGACATACACAAGAGCATTTGTTAATCCCTGGTAAGTTGCATAGGTATTTACAATTATATGTATTACGCCATTATTGTAAATAGTTCGTGGCCAGCCATACTCTTCAGTTCCCGGGATATTCGAATTTGTCCAAGCTCCACTTCCCCTTGTTGCTCTTCTGGCAAAATTAAGAGGTCCGGTGCTTCCGTGCGAAATCACCATTTCTCCATCGCCAAGCGGTGCATACGAAGGCCATCCTGTTTTACGGGTCTCAATTCGTGCTGTAGGGAATTCGCCCCAGCTTGTACCATCGAAATAGTTATACCCTGAACCTCTTTCAGCGTAAGAAGGTGCAGCGAAACCTTGTGTCCATACTGCTCCTGCAGTACCATCGGGATAAACATAAAGCCTGTTCTGAGTACAGGCATTCGACTGAAGATCGTAAACTGTCATACCCACCTGGGTTTCGTTTACAAATGCAGTTCTTGGGCCATCACCTTCTCTGAAGTAGGTTGTATTTGGGCCTGTAGGTTCAAGTACTGCTGGTTTCAGGCTCGCAGTTCTTGTGATTTTTTGTTTTTCGATTGCAATAACACCAGTTTTTTGTGCAAACATCGAAATGTTAAGCACAAGGGCTAAACATAAAAGTAACGTTGTTTTCATAGGTTGTGTGATTTTATTAATTTGTTTTAAAAAGATTAATGATCAGGAATTTTTAATCAAGTGCATCAAGCATTAGTACCGACAAATATATACATTATATTGATTTGACAAGGGTTTTTGATTGAATAGAGTATAAAAGTAAGGGTTAGCATTGTTGTATTAAAAAAGCCATTTGCGACAAGCTGCCAAGGATTTAAAATAACTTCACACTGCTTGCATAATGGCAGAGTTATTTCAAAGCCACAATACACATAAGTTGAAAAAGCTTTAATCCCTTCTCCTTATTCTTATAAGAGTTTTTGAAGTTTCTTTTTCTACCTATCAAACAGATTAGCTATTCAGATAATTTGATTTTCAATTATTTGATTCTATCAGTTTAATTGATCAAAAGGTGATCAAGATCATCTGCGTTTAGTAATTAACTACCAAAATACTGCTTCGGATATATTTTATTTTTATTTTTAAAGTATAAACTATTAAAATTATACATAAACTGATAGTCTAATAAGTGCAATTGCGTTAAGTCACGGGTTGAAATATAGATTTGGGATGATCAAATTTATGTTTAGTTAAATAATAGCTTAGTATATTCGACATAAAAATAATAATATTGGATATAGATTTAAGAAGAATAGATAGTGACTTGATTAAATTAGATAAAAAATTTAATATATTAGAATAAGACTTAATAATATAAGCTAAATATTATAATATATTGGACTGAAACATTATTAAAATAGATATAAAAATTATTAAAATAGATTATAACTTTGTATAAATATGCCATAATTTTAATAAATTAGATCAAAAAATTATGAAAATAGATCAGCAATTTATATAGATGGGTAGTTGGTTTAAGATAATAGATCAAATATTATAAACATTAGGTAAGAAATTAATTATATGACATAAAA
>CAZBZA010000160.1:0-7050 GCA_964495865.1 uncultured Lentimicrobiaceae bacterium | reverse complement strand
GAACTGAGGTATTGAGAATAATTTTGGGAGGAATATACACAGCCCCGGTCTTCGTGCCGGGGATCGTATGTCGTCCAATCATATTTATTGTAAATTTACAACGAAATAAAATAAAACAGCCATGTCAGACCATACACCTGAACCCCTCAAAGGTCTCCCCGAAAACGCCTACACCGAACTGAAACCAGGCGAAACCTACGAACCCATCATGTCGCCGCACAAAGTGTACCCCGAAGTAAACACCTGGAGTGTGATCTGGGGGATTATTATGGCTGCTGTATTTTCTGCTGCAGCTGCTTACCTGGGACTTAAAATCGGGCAGGTTTTCGAAGCTGCCATTCCTATAGCAATTATTGCTGTCGGGCTTTCAACTGTTTTCAAGCGTAAAGGTGCATTGGGCGAAAATGTGATTATTCAGTCCATAGGTGCCAGCTCAGGCGTAATTGTTGCTGGTGCTATCTTCACACTTCCTGCCTTGTATATACTGAACCTGCAGGTGCAGTTTTACCAGATTTTCATGTCGTCCTTGCTGGGCGGTTTTCTGGGGATTCTGTTTCTGATTCCTTTCCGCAAGTATTTTGTAGCTGAAATGCATGGCAAATACCCGTTTCCGGAAGCTACTGCTACTACCGAAGTACTTGTTTCGGGTGCCAAAGGCGGTAACCAGGCCCGTTTATTGCTTGTTGCCGGATTAATCGGCGGTATTTATGATTTTACAATTGCTACTTTCGGCTTGTGGGCCGAAGTATTTACAACCCGTGTTATTCCAATCGGGCAGGAACTTGCCGATAAAGCAAAAATTGTTTTCAAGCTGAATGTAGGCGCCGCCGTTGTAGGTTTGGGGTATATCATTGGTTTGAAATATGCTGCCATTATTGCCGCAGGATCTTTTGTAGGCTGGTATGTTATTATTCCGGTTATTAACTATTTTGCTGACGGACAAACTCTTGCCGTTGGGTCGGGAATTACTGCTCTGATTGGCGATATGACAGCCGAGCAGATTTTTGCTGCGTACGTCCGCCCTATAGGTATCGGAGGAATTGCCATGGCAGGTATTATCGGAATTATCCGCTCCAGCAATATTATAAAATCCGCTGTTGGACTGGCCGGCAAAGAAATTTTCGGGAAACACGAAGGCGTTAAAACCAACCTGCGCACCCAGCGCGATTTACCTATGGCAATTATAGCCGGAGGTATCATCCTTACAGCAATTGTTATCTTTATTTTCTTCCAGTTTGGCGTGGTTCATAATCTCACTCATGCTTTGGTCGGTTTAGGAATTGTAATGGTGATTGCTTTCCTGTTTACTACTGTTGCTGCCAATGCAATCGCAATTGTCGGAACAAATCCTGTTAGCGGAATGACTTTAATGACTCTTATTATATCTTCTCTTGTTCTGGTTTCGGTAGGATTAAAAGGCGAATCAGGAATGGTTGCAGCTTTGATCATTGGCGGTGTTGTTTGTACAGCACTTTCCATGGCCGGTGGTTTTATTACTGACCTTAAAATAGGGTATTGGATGGGGACTTCGCCATACAAGCAGCAATCATGGAAATTCCTGGGAACTTTTGTTTCAGCCATTACAGTTGGCGGAGTAATTATGGTTTTAAACAAAACCTACGGTTTCACTGGCGAAAATGCCATGGTAGCTCCGCAAGCCAATGCAATGGCAGCAGTTATTCAGCCTATGATGAGCGGTCAGCCTGCACCCTGGATGTTGTATGCCGCCGGAGCATTTTTATCGCTGATACTTACTATGATTGGCGTTCCGGCACTTGCTTTTTCGCTCGGAATGTTTATTCCGTTGCAGCTGAACACACCCCTTTTATTAGGTGGAATTATAGCCAATTTTGTTGGCAAACGCAGCAAGGACGAAAAACTAAACCAGGCACGCCGCGACAGAGGCACGCTTATAGCTTCCGGATTTATTGCGGGTGGTGCTCTGATGGGCGTTATCAGTGCAATACTGGCTAACTTTGGCGTTAACTTTGTGAATAAGGAATGGTTCGAATCGCATAGTGCCGAAGCATTGGCTTTATTGATGCTGGCTGTGCTCTGCGGGTATTTTATCTGGGAAACGCTGAGGGCGAAGAAGGAGGAATAGGAGAGTTGAGTTGTTTTGGCTGACAAGTGGAGAAGGGAGAGAGGGAGAATGGGAGAGTGGGAGACAAGGGGAAACAATCATTTCATGTTCTAATTCCATCGAATTCGATGGAATTAAAATGAATGCATGACCTTTATTGTTTATTTTAACTTTTGGATGTAAGTACCTGAAATTATGCCAATGAATAAGTCGATTAATGTACAAGGAACAGAAATTTCAGTTTATCAAGGCAATAATCTGGAATATATCTCTCTGCCCGATATGGCTCGATATCGGGATGCTGAGAGAACTAACTATATTATTCAGTACTAGATGAGAACACGGAATGCAATTGAATTCTATGGTCTTTGGGAGCAAATGAATAATCCCGCTTTTAAAAGCATCGAATTCGATGCCTTTAAAAATGAATCCGGATCAAATAGCTTTGCACTAACGCCTCAAAAATGGATAACAGCTACCAGTGCTATTGGTTTAATTTCTAAATCAGGGAGGTATGGTGGAACTTTTGCCCACAAGGATATTGCATTTGAATTTGCAACGTGGTTAAGTACGCCGTTTAAGTTTTACCTAATTAGGGAATTTCAACGACTCAAAGAGGATGAAAATGATCGGTTCAAGTTAGAGTGGAATCTGCAACGCACTCTTGCTAAAGTTAATTATCATATCCACACCGATGCAATTAAAGAAAACCTTATTCCTGCTGAATTAACTAAACAACAAATTAGTTTTGTGTATGCCAATGAAGCCGATATGCTGAACATGGCATTATTTGGAAAAACTGCATTGCAATGGAGAACCGAAAATCCTGAATCAGAAGGAAACATTCGGGATATGGCTACTATTGAGCAATTAGTTGTTCTTTCAAATATGGAAAGCATAAACGCTGTATTAATTCATCAGGGTTTGCAGCAAAGTGAACGTCTTATGCAATTAAACAAAGCAGCAATTCTACAAATGAAATCATTGCTGGAACACAATAGCACAAGAAAATTAAAATAACCTTTCAACAGAGAAACCAATTATGAAAACCGAAATCCTTAACCGCTTCCTGTCATACGTCGCAATCGATACACAAAGCGATGATTCATCAACTACTTTCCCCAGTACGGCAAAGCAATTCGATATGCTTAAGCTGCTTCACGATCAGCTGCAAGCTTTCGGATTGATTGATGTATCTATCGATTCAAATGGGTATGTGATGGGAACTTTGCCCTCAAATACATCAAAAAAAGTTCCTGTAATCGGGTTTGTTTCTCATGTGGATACAAGTCCGGATATGAGTGGTGCCAATATAAAACCGCGGTTGGTCGAAAACTACGATGGCAAAGAAATTCTGCTTAATGCTGAAAAAAACATAGTGCTTTCGCCTGTCGATTTTCCGGAATTGCACGATTACATTGGACAAACTCTTATTGTAACCGATGGAACCACTTTACTTGGCGCCGATGATAAAGCCGGTGTTACCGAAATAATGGCTGCTATTGAATACCTGGTTAAACATCCCGAAATTGAGCATGGAACTTTAAAAGTTGGTTTTACTCCCGACGAAGAAATTGGCCGGGGTGTCGACTTTTTCGATGTTAAAAAGTTCGGGGCCGATTTTGCCTATACCATGGATGGCGGAGGTATTGGTGAGCTGGAATATGAAAATTTTAACGCCGCCGGCGCAAAAGTAATTATACAGGGCAGGAATATCCATCCCGGCTATGCCAAAAACAAGATGAAAAATGCCATCCTGATGGCTACCGAATTCAACGCGCTTTTACCGGTAAACGAACGACCTGAATTTACACAGGATTATGAAGGCTTTTACCACCTCATCAAGTTGGAAGGTTCGGTCGAAAATTCATTTATTCAATATATTATCCGCGACCACGACAAGCCAAAGTTTGAGCTGAAAAAGCAGTTTTTCAAGGACTGTGTCGATTTTATGAACAAGCGCTATGGCGAAGGCTGTTTCACTCTCGAAATGAAGGATCAATATTACAATATGCGCGAAATGGTTGAGCCGGTTTACCATGTGGTAGCCACCGCACAGGAAGCTATGGAACAACTTGGAATTATTCCGAAAGTAGTTCCTATACGCGGAGGTACCGATGGCGCACGCCTTTCGTACATGGGGCTTCCCTGCCCGAATATTTTTGCCGGCGGCCACAATTTCCATGGCAAAATGGAATATGTTCCTCTGGAATCGATGGAGAAAGCAACGGAAGTAATTCTTAAAATTGTGGAACTATACACTCAAAAGAACACCTAACCGAAATGTTTGCTATGATCTTAAACAAAAATCCCGGAAGAATAAATCTTTCGGGATTTTCGCTTTATGAACAACCTAATCATTGCTTCGGATTTTCATAGCACCTAATCATTAATTTCGGTTTAATAAACAACTAATTTCTTTGTTATGAATCCACTTTTAGTTTGAACCTGCAATATATAAATACCTGCATCAAGCGACTGAATATCAATCTCGGTTTCACCAGGGAAATGCTTTTTCATATTCATGTGTAACACTCCATTCATGGAGAATATACGGATCGATGTTTCATCGGATGCCTTAGCCTCATTGAGTATAAGTGTAATCTTACCATGAGCAGGATTTGGATAAACCAGGAGTTCAGATGTATCGGAAATATCCTGATTGGTAAATACATTTCCTTCAGTGGTTGAAAGCAATGTGCCATCCACCCCTGCAGCAAAACCCATTTCGGAATTAGCAAAACAAACTGCATTCAGTTTTCTGTTCGTGCCACTGTTTTGCTTAATCCATGTATACCCGCTGTCAATAGTTTTAAAGATTGAGCCTTCGTAGCTTACAATATAACCAGTATTAATATCAGTAAAAAAAACTGATTCCAAAGCATCGTAGATATTGGTGAATATTGGTATCCAGGATACTCCCCCACTTGTAGTTTTCAATATTGTGCCTGATTGGCCAACTGCAAATCCATTGATATTGTCAATGAAATAAACATCATATAAGTATGAATAGGTGCCACTTGGAATGTTTGTCCATGTTTCACCGGCATCGCTTGTTTTCACTATTGTCCCTGCCTGCCCGACTGCGAATCCAATTTTCCCGCTGGGGAAATATGAATTGAGAAAATTCATTTCTGTTCCTGTTTCAAGATCAATCCAACTATTGCCCCCATCGGTTGTCCTGGCAACATAACCGTTTATACCGGCAACATATCCTGTATCTGTAGCCGGAAAATTCATTTCGAAAAGATATCCTCCCAGCGCTTCAAAAGGAACTGTCCACGTTCCTCCTCCGTCAGTAGTTTTATATATTTTTCCAGCAAAACCATCCAGGGCATAACCGATTGAAGGTGAAGTAAATTCAATTGCATTTAAACCATTTTCTATCCCAGTATATAATAGGTTCCAGTTGCTTCCTCCATCAATTGTTTTCAGTATTGTTCCATTTGAACCCGAAATATAACCAGTGTTTTCATCAGCAAATTCTATATCGATAAGAGTGCTTGTTACACCGTCCAAACAGTTTGTCCATGTAATACCACCATCTGATGTACTGACTATATTGCCCGCTGAACCAACCGCAATGCCCGAATTAGCATCGGCAAAATCAACAGAATAAAAATTTGCATCCGGAACTCCGGTGATTACCTGCCACGTATTTCCACCATCGGATGTGCAATAAAAACAACCGTCATTCCCGACAACACAACCATTGTTAACATTGGTAAATGAAACTGAGAGGATTTCACTAGACGATGGATTTGCTATTGGAAACCAATTTTCGCCAGCATCTGTGGTTTTTAAAATCAAACCTCCATATCCATTACCTCCTACTGCATAACCGATAAAAGGATCAGCAAATGTTATGGAAAAAAGTTCCTTAGCTGCTCCTCCTGTAAGTTCAGTCCAGGCAATACCACCATCTGTGGTGCGAAGCAACACTCCTTTGTTGTTATATTCACCTACTATGTATCCGGTGTCAACGCTGGTAAAAAATACAGAGTTAAAGTCATAATAATTATTTATATTGATGTTAATCCAAGACTGGCCCGCATCCGTTGTTTTTATAAAGCTTCCGCTAATACCGACAACGAAACCAATATCAGAATTTGCAAAATATACAGATTTCATGTAGCCTGTTTGCGGCTGATAAACATCAGTCCAATTTGTGCCACCATCAGTTGTCTTTAATATGTTGCCTCCAATACCGACTGCATAACCGGTATTTATATCGGTAAAAAAAGCAGAATTAAGTACTTCATTATAATTTGTAGTATTTTTAATCCAATCTTTCCCACCATTGATGGTTTTTATTATTGTTCCAAATTCTCCTACGGCAAATCCTGTTTCAGGTGTTATATAGCACACTGAGTTTAACGTATTGCCCTGAGGTTTTGGGTTTTGCCATACCCATTGGGCTACTGCCTGAAAAGCAATTAAAATCAGAATAAGTGTAATTGAAAGTAATTGTAGCGGTTTTGTGTTCATGATTAATGAAGTTTATAATGTTTACAATTAATATTTTAGAGACTGCCAAAATAGCAATTTAGTTTGTGTGGTGGAAGAAGCTTTATGGTATTTCTTGTAATTATGATTGAAGGAATTGATTTTAAGCTGTTTAAAAATCCATATTTCATAATTTTATTATTACAGACGCATAAAACAAATGAACTTTACAACAAATAAGGGAAGGCAATATTAGATATTCTGAATGACGAACGAAAATAAAAAACACCGCAAGGAGAATTTTGAGGCACACTTTAATCTTTTTAACTGCCAATTTTTGGCTTGAGCTGTTTAACGCAATTGTTGGATTAGTCCATTGATTGGATTGATAGCTATTGAAGATTTAGCATTTCAAATTATCCAAAGACCCGCTTAACAAAGATCAAGCTTAACTTTTCGAAATCAAAAGTTGCTGATAATCAATATTTTCAACTAAAACTCCCATCCAGATACTGCTGCGT
>CAZBZA010000159.1:0-7064 GCA_964495865.1 uncultured Lentimicrobiaceae bacterium | reverse complement strand
CCATGTACGATGCGTTTAGTAAAGAAGGGAAAAGCCGGAGAATGTTCGAATCGCTTACAAACCAGGATAACAAAAAAATAGTTGCCGCCCGCAGGTATAATGCAGATGTTGTTCAGCGTGTTACGCACTTTAAAACCGATAAGGAAATTCAGGATTTTATGCTGTTCTGCAATCTTTCGGTTGATTTTATTGTCAGTTCAAAAGAGTATGATTTGTATAAAGCAATTCACGAATGCCTGCTGGCCTATAATGAAACAAATAAAGACACGGGGATCAAATAATAGGTTCTGCCAAGAATAGAATTCTTCTTTTTAGAGGTCGGAAGACGGAAGTCAGAAGACCGAAGTTCCTTTAAATTGATATTGCAGTTTATTGACAACGAAAATATAAGGTAGTTAATGGCCAGTAACTGCAATTGTATGGAAGGAGAGAAAATTATTATAGTGAAGCTCCCGACTTCGGTCTCCTGACTTCCGACAAAATCTTTTACCCACTAAAATAACATTAGAGCCAAATAATAAAACAATCCCCGACTCTACAGGTTTTCCAATATTTTTAAGGCTTCAATTTTGTCAGCAGCTAATTGCAGCTGAAGATCGCCTAAACTTGCAAATCTCTTTTCGCTGCGTATACGTTCGATAAAAGAAAGCGTAATGTCGCGGGTATAAATATCGCGGTTAAAATCAAAAATATTCACTTCAATTGTAAGGTGATCAGCATCAATGGTGGGTCTGTACCCTATATTAGTCATCCCTTTGAACTTTTCGCCGGCAATTTGCACAAGTGTTGCATAAACGCCCTGTCCGGGAATAAGCTTGTATTTGCTGCCGGGTTTCAGGTTTGCAGTTGGATAGCCGATATTCCGGCCTATTTTATTTCCGGTAACCACTTCGCCTGTAATGGAATATGCATAACCCAGCATAGTTGAAGCAAGCGAAACGTCTCCATCGAGCAGGGCACGACGAACGGATGAAGAACTTACTGTATTGCTCAGCACCGAAACCATTGGTAATTCGTCAACGGTAAAGCCAAACTCCTTGCCCAACTTGCTAAGCATATCAAAGTCGCCCTGCCGGTTCTGTCCGAAAAAATGATCGTAACCGGTTATTACATGGCTTACCTGTAACTGGTCGACAAGTATATTTTTAATGAAGTCGTGTGGCGATATTTTGGCAAAATCCCTATCGAAAGGGATAACCAGCACAGCACCAACACCGGCCAGTTCGAAGCGCTGAAGTTTTTCGTCGAGGGTATGAAGCAGTTTTACATCGGCATGATGTGGAAGCACAAGCCGGGGATGAGGATCGAATGTGATTACTACCGATTCACAGTCTTTTTCTTTCGCCTTGGCCGCAAGCCTGCTTATAATTTCCATATGCCCGAGGTGCACGCCATCAAAAACACCTACCGTAGCCACAGGATGACAGTGGGATGTAAATTCGGAAATCTGGCGGTATACTCGCATGGATTGCAGTTGGGTGAGGTCTTGTATTTTGAGTTTATAGAAAAAAATTTTTGAATTTTTGATGGGGCGAAAAGGAGAGGGGCGAGGGGCGAAACCGGGACAAAGAGTCTTCAATTTTGAATTCATCCTTCTCACTACTCCCTACTTCCTACTTTTGGCTTCCGACTCCTGACTTCCGACTTCCAGCTGCCTCACTACCCAACCAATTCATTCTGCAGTAAATAAGCTGCAATCTGAACCGCATTTGTCGCGGCACCCTTGCGGAGGTTATCGGCAACAATCCACAGGTTTATGCTGTTTGGTTGTGATTCGTCGCGGCGGATGCGGCCAACAAAAACTTCGTCGCGTCCTTCGGCATATTTAGGCATAGGGTAAATGGATTTTTCAGGATCATCCTGTACTACAACCCCTTTGGTCGACGAAAGGAGTTTGTTTATCCATTCCATTTCAAATTCTTTCTCAAATTCCACATTCACCGATTCCGAATGTCCGCCTGTAACAGGAACTCTAACAACAGTGGATGTTACCCTTATTGTATTGTCGCCCAATATTTTGCGGGTTTCATTAAGCAGTTTGGTTTCTTCGGTGGTATAGCCATTGCTTTCGAAAGTTCCGCCGTGTGGAAACAGGTTCATGTCGATAGGATGCGGATACACCATATTGGTGCGTGTGCCGTTGCGTTCGTTCATCATTTGCTCAACTGCTTTTTGTCCAGTGCCCGATACCGATTGATACGTAGAAACAACAAGCCTCTTGATTTTCAAATGATGATGAAGCTGCGATAAAGCCAACACCAGTTGTATGGTGCTGCAATTGGGATTGGCTATTATTTTGGTTTTCCCGTTTAACAGCGAAGCATTAATTTCAGGTACCACCAAAGGAATATCAGCATCCATGCGCCAGGCGGAACTGTTGTCGATTACAAATGTTCCTGCTGCAGCAAAAAGCGGAGCATATTCCCTCGAAATGGATGCACCAGCCGAAAAAATAGCGATTTCCGGTTTTCGGGCAATAGCATCGGTAATGCTTACGATCTTTCGAGGCATATTATTGAAAAACAAATCTTTACCTACCGACTTTTCGGAAGCTACAGGTATGATTTCGCTGATTTTATCGAAAGGTATGTATCGCGCTTCTTCAAGTACTTTCAGCATAACGCTGCCAACAAGTCCCGTGGCGCCAACAATTGCAATTTTCATAAGTATGTGTTAATTAGTCAGTATCCGGTAGAAATAGCTGCTGCACCTGCAATTGTTTGTTAGTAAGATGCTTTGCTCCATAAAGGCATTTTTATATCTTTACAAAAATTTAATTTCCGGAGTGCAAAAATACTACATTTAGCGCAGTCGGATATCAACCAAGTGTATTATGCGAAAAATTCTGCTTTTTTTAAGTCTTTTCATCATTCAAAGTTATTCAAGGGCTCAGTTTGTTGAAACTTTCAGTGATGGGGATTTTACCTCTAATCCTACATGGACAGGTGATGGCGCTTCATTTATAGTAAATACGGCTTTTCAATTGCAGTTGAATACAACGGGTGAAGCAACGGTTGCCCTTGCGGTTCCAATAGTTACATCAACGGAAATGGAATGGAGCTGCTGGGTAAAACTCTCCTTTGCACCATCGGATAATAATTTATCGAGGATATATCTGTCATCAGATCAACAGGATTTAAAAGGCTCGCTTAACGGATACTATATCAAATTAGGCGAAGGCGGATCTAATGACGCCATTGAACTAGTGCGTCAATCAGGAAACATACATACCGTGGTTTGCCGTGGTACCGATGCTTTTGTTGCAGCTTCGTTTGCCATAAGAATAAAAGTAGTACGCAAAACCGGTGGAATCTGGAGTGTTTATGCCGATCAAACGGGCGGAAGTAATTTCCAGCTTCAGGCTACCGGAACAGATAATACATTTACGAGTGGTGCTTTTTCGGGCGTTTATTGCAAATTTACCAGCAGCAACAGTACAAAATTCTATTACGACGATTTTTATGCCGGTCCTATTGTAGTGGACAACAAAGCGCCAGAAGTCCTTTCGGTTTCCCTCGGAGCAAAAAATGAACTTACTGTTTCATTCAGTGAAGCTGTTGATGCTGCTTCTGCCAATTTAGAAAGTAATTATAACGTTTCACCCGGCACATTGATTCCTGTTTCCGCAACCCAGGATTTAACTGATCCAGCCATCGTTCACCTTGCTTTTACTGATGATTTTACCCCCGATGTTTCATATAATTTGTCAGTAGCAAATGTTAAAGATCTGGCCGGGAATATGATGATTACAGCTCAGTTCCCTTTTGCATGGCACCAGGTTAAAACGTTTGATGTGCTGATTAACGAAATTATGGCCGATCCCACACCAACCGTAAATATGCCTGATGCCGAATATGTTGAGCTTTATAACCGGAGCACATTCCCGGTTGATTTAAAAGACTGGACGCTTATGCTTGGCAGCAGTGCGAAGCTTTTACCGCAGTTCACGATTCCGGCAGGCGGATATGTTATTTTATGTGATGATGGCTCGAAACCTTTACTCGAATCGTATGGTGCGGTGATTGATTTCAGCAGTTTTGCGGTAACCAATGCAGGTGGAACTTTAGTATTGGAAAACCCTGAAGGAGCTGTTATTCATTCCGTATCATATTCTGACACATGGTATCAAAGTTCTTATAAAATTGATGGCGGATGGTCGCTCGAACTTATCGATCCGCTCAACCCGTGTGGTGAAGCTGCCAATTGGATTGCTTGTAATAACGATGCCGGAGGTACCCCGGGAACAGTAAATTCAGTTAATGCTTCCAATCCTGACCTTTTTCCGCCGGCAATCAGCCGCGTAGGTATTACTGACGAAACTCATATTACAGTCTGGTTTTCTGAAACCTGCGATAGTGCAACCATTTTAAATGCTGCCAATTATTTAATTGATAACGGAATCGGTAATCCGCTGGCAGTTGCAGTACAAAGCCCTGATTACCAGATAGCATACCTTGCATTGTCCTCACCGCTTTTGAATGGCACTATTTATACACTCACGAGTTCCGGAACCATAACAGATTGTGCCGGAAATATTTTATTGAGTGGAAGTTCGGCTAAGTTTGCAATTCCTTCGGCTGCTGAAGTTAACGATATAGTTATAAACGAACTTCTGTATGATGCGCCTACCGGATGTGTTGATTTTATTGAACTTTTCAACGGGTCATCCAAAGTTATTGATCTCCAGGATCTTGTGCTTTCTAATTATGATACAGTAAGCCAATTGCCAACCAGTTATCACGTCATAAGTACACAGCCATTCCTAATACTTCCGGGAGAGTATTACGCTCTTTCGACAGACAGCGCTGTGTTAAAACAATTTTACAAAACCACTAATCCACAGGCATTTTTGAACATGGCATCCTTCCCTTCCATGAATAATGATGATGGTGTTGTTGCCCTTACCACCAAAGGAGGGGTGGTAATTGATCTGGTTGCGTATTCGGCAGAGATGCAATATCCGTTATTATCAAATGTGGATGGAGTTTCGCTCGAAAGGATTAGTCCCGAGAGGACTTCGATGGATGCAACCAACTGGCATTCTGCTTCCGAAGCAGTGGGTTATGCAACACCGGCGTATAAAAATTCGCAGTTTGGAATTACTGTTACCGATGAAAATGAAATCACCTTATCTCCGGAAATTTTTTCACCGGATAATGACGGGTACAACGATAATTTAATTATTGCCTATACTTTTGGCGCATCAGGAAACAATGCTACCATTACCATTTTTGATGCTACCGGCCGAACTGTCCGCAATCTTGTTAGTAACGAACTTTGCGGCACTTCTGGTGCTTTTTCGTGGGATGGCATTACCAACGACAGGCTGAAAGCCTCCATTGGCAGATATATCGTTTTTGTCGAAATTTTTGATATGAACGGAAATGTGAAGAGATATAAAAAGGGGACGGTGCTGGGAGGGAAGTTGTAGGGGTATTAAAACACAATTGGATTAAAACGGGAAAGTCTGGTGGTCAGGTAATCAAATAGTTATTCAGCAAATGAAAATACTTCAGGATCTTGAAAATAGCAAATTATTGAAATAAACAGGAATCCAATGAAAATGAAACATCTTCTCACCCTATCCATCCTGACTTTAACAGCCATATCGTTATTTGCTCAAAACAAGCCCACCTGGGTTTCTACTTCACAAACTGAAACGTGGAAAATGCAAAGTATCAGTATGAATACCGGTACGCATGGCAAACCTGATGTGGAAGTAAATGTGAATGAGACACTTCAGACCGTTGAAGGATTTGGAACCTGTTTCAACGAACTGGGCTGGACTTCACTGAACCTTTTAAGTGCCGCAGACAGGGAAAGCATTATGCATGAGTTATTTGCACCCGGCGAAGGGGCTAATTTTACCATTTGCCGGATGCCTGTCGGTGCCAACGATTTTTCACGGCATTGGTACTCTTACAATGAAACGGATGGCGATTTCGAAATGAAGAATTTCAGTATCGCCAATGATCAGGAAACACTTATTCCGTTTATTAAAAACGCCTTGGAATACAATCCGTCGCTAAGGATTTGGGCTTCTCCCTGGTCGCCGCCTTCGTGGATGAAGTACAACCGGCATTATGCAGCCAAAAGTGTGCTTGGCAATTCCGATTTCCAGTCGGAAGAATGGGGCATGGATATGCGTGGCATCAACAATGGTCTGCTTCCGGAAAAGGAAGGCAAGGAAGGAACGGATATGTTTATTCAGGAAGAAAAATATTTTGATGCCTATGCGCTGTATTTTGCCAGATTCATCGAAGCTTACCGGCAGCAAAAAATAAGCATCGAAATGGTGATGCCTCAAAATGAATTCAACTCGGCACAAGTATTCCCAAGTTGCACCTGGACAGCTGCAGGACTTGCCCGGTTTATTACTTATCTAGGTCCACAGATGCAAAACCTGGGTGTAAACATATTTTTCGGAACCATGGAACGGCCCGATGCACGACTGGTTGACAGTATTTTAACCGATCCGAAAATCAGTGCATATATAAAAGGCGTTGGTTTTCAGTGGGCTGGTAAAGACGCTATTCCGCTTGTTCACCAAAAGTATCCTGATCTCACCCTATATCAAACAGAACAGGAATGCGGCAACAGTAAAAACGACTGGAAATCGTGTGTTTATTCGTGGAATTTGATGAAACATTACATCACCAATGGCGCCAATGCATATTTATACTGGAACACTTCATTAAAACAAGGAGGTATAAGCACCTGGGGCTGGAAGCAAAATTCGCTGGTGAGCGTTGATACCATCAATAAAACTTACAAATACAACTACGAATATTACCTTATGAAGCATCTGAGCCATTTTGTAAAGCCTCAGGCAAAACTATTAGCAACAAGCGGCGATTTCAACAACCTGCTCGCTTTCATAAATCCTGACAAATCCGTTGTTGTGGTTGTTTTTAACGAAAGTGCGAACGAAAAATCGTTGAACATAAAAGTTGGAAATCAAATCCTCAGCCCATTGATGCAAGCAAATTCGTTTAATACATTTTTGATAAAATAGCAAGCGGAAGTTTCTTTAAGAGCTAAGATACAGTCGGTCGCCTTGTCTC
>CAZBZA010000158.1:0-7087 GCA_964495865.1 uncultured Lentimicrobiaceae bacterium | reverse complement strand
CGCCAGCGGGAAGAGGAATTGGTGAAAATTGCATTCAGAGATTTATGTTGTATCCCGGGAGTACACGTCCTTGCCGAAAACCAGAAAACCCGTTTGGGAATTATTTCATTTTATATTACCGGTATCCATTTTAATCTCGTCGTAAAACTGCTCAGCGACCGTTATGGAATTCAAATGCGGGGAGGTTGCGCTTGTGCCGGAACGTACGGGCATTTTCTGCTCGATGTTAGTTACGAAAAATCAAAGGCCATCACTGACCTGATCACACATGGTGATCTCTCACAGAAACCAGGCTGGATAAGACTTTCACTCCACCCTACCATGACGGATGAAGAGTTAAACTTCATTATTGATGCGATAAAAAAGATATCAGTTCACCACCTTGAATGGAAAAAAGACTACATCTACAACAAACATACTAACGAATTTAAACATGCAAACGAACTGCATCACAAGGATGATTTGGTTAGAAGTTGGTTTGTACTGGATGAAGAAATCTGAAAATGATTAAATGAACTATCCGGGAGCTGATTTTAAATCCGGTATTATCTCTAAAAATCCATATTCCTTTGATTAACATATACTTTGTTAATCTGCTCTATGCAAAATAATAAGAGTAATTTCCGGTCGGGTTGCAATGCGCCCCGGATATCCCAGGGTGCCTAACCCACGGTTTACATAAAGGTATTGTATTACTCCGTTTTTGTGAATTTTTTCGTATAAACCGCCCCATTGCTTAAACAAGAGCGAAGCAGGACTCCATTTTAAATTACCTCTTTCGATAGCAAATTGCATGGCATGTGTATGTCCAGATAAAGTAAGATCAATATCCGTATATAAATTATTAACCTCGCCATCCCAATGCGAAGGATCATGTGTAAGAAGCACTTTAAACTGAGCTGAATCTGTTCCCGAAATGGCTTTCTTTAAATCACCTTTTTTCCCAAACCTTTTATTTGCACTCCAGTTTTCAACACCAATTAAAGCTATCGAAACAGAGTCCTTTCTAATGATAACACTTTTATTCAGAAGCAGTTGCCAGCCAATACGACTGTAAAACCCAAGCAGGTCTTTATTATTCAAATCCTTTGCTTCCTGCGAATCCCAGGTGGTATACTCACCATAATCGTGATTCCCGAGTACTGTAAATATGCCATCTTTCGCCTCGAAACCTCTCATTTCCTGTTCGAACGGATAAGCCTCATAGGTATTGAAATTCACAATGTCGCCGGTATTGAGTATAACATCCGCCTCCTGATCATTTACAATTTTGATGATCCTTTTTAAAGGTCGGTCGCTGACGAAGGTCCCAAGGTGTATATCGCTGATATGAACCATTTTATACCCATCAAAAGCGGCTGGCAAATTCCTTATTGACAATTCAACTGTGTGGAGTTTGTAATTCCCAACCCACAGAAACATCCCAAGTATATAAATAAACATTACAACGAAAGAAATTGTGGCACCTGTAAGCAGAAAACTACGTGGCCGGTACCACCCGCCAGGTTTGCCGATATTTTCGGGGTCAATCCGCTTTATCAGATTCAATGGAATGATAAAAAAATCGCTCGCAATAAGCAGTGAGAGAAATATCCCCTTACCAATCATTAAAATAAGCACTATTCCGGAAAAATATACCCTCAGGAAAGAAGGCCACTGCGGATAAGGTGAGATAAAACCGGATATAAAAAACAGCAGCAGCATATACAAAGGAAGCCAATATGCAATTGTGAGAACTTTTTTATACCTGGGCATAAAAGCTTTTCGTACCGAAAGCCAGTAAATCATGTCAATAGCAGCCAGAACTGCAATCAAAGTTAAACGATTTCCATATTTGGGTAACTCGTGACCACCTATAATAAGTATAACGGCCACAACTGCAGCAATCTGCAAAACATACCCAAATCTCAAGTCCTTCATCTGCCGTGAATCAAAGCACGTGAAATTAAATAAAAAAATTATTCATCAAAGAAATACCAAAAAAGAAAGTTACCGAAGATAGGTAACTTCCTTTTTATCAGCACTAAAAAGAGTTTCAATTATGAACTGGCTTTCACATAATTAACCAATCCTTTTGCTTTAAAAATACCAACAAGTTTATCAGGAAGCGGCGAAAAATTGTAAGCTTTTCCGGCAATGGTTACTTTACCTGCTTCAAAGTCAATTTCTACACTGTCGCCTTGCCTGTAAGCATCCACTGCATCTGGAAGAAGAATAATCGGTAAACCCTGATTAACTGACGAACGGTAAAAAATACGGTTAACACTTTTACATATTACTGCTTTAATGCCTGCAAAAGCCAAACCTACTGATGGATGCTCCCGCGAACTTCCACATCCAAAATTTGCCCCGGCAACAATAATATCTCCTTCTTTAACGCGTTCGGCAAAACTATCGTCGAAACCTTTAAACAAGTGTGGCATAATTTTTTCAGCCTCCGAACTTTTAACATTATACGTCAGATTTCCTGCAAACATCTGGTCGGTATTCAGGTTATCCACATCGGCATAATTCCATGTTCCGTTTGCAAAACGATCATCATCAGCGCTTACATCCACCGTTTTACTCTGTTCGATTGTGAAAGGATATTTGTCGTTTACTTCCATTCCCCGTGGATCAGAAATTTCTCCTTTAAGAGCCGAATAAGCTACAACAGCCGGCGAAGCAAGGTAAATAAGTGAAGTTTTATTTCCCATCCGTCCTTTAAAGTTGCGGTTTGCTGTCGAAATAATTGTCATGTTATCAGCCGGAATTCCCTGTCCGGTTCCCAGGCATGGGCCGCACGAAGGAGCAAGCACACTGGCACCTGCTTCCATAAATAACCGGATCAGGCCTTCATCCATTGCCTCAAGATATATTTTTTGTGACGCAGGAATTATCAGTAACTGGAAACCATCGGGTATCTTATTTCCTTTCAGAATAGTGGCAGCCTCGCGCAAATCTTCAATTCGCCCATTGGTGCAGGTACCAATCATTGCCTGTTGTATTTTGGTTCCGCGTACTTCGGCAAGTGCTTTTACATTATCCACATTATGAGGAGCTGCTACCACCGGGAATAATTCATCCAGGTTTATAACAATTTCTTTAGTATAAACAGCATCTGCATCAGCCCATGTTCCTTGAATTTCGTCGCCAAGATGGTTTTTTAATATTTCATCAGCCGGGAAAACCGCATTTTTAGCTCCCATTTCCGAAGCAAGGTTTGCAATAGTCATCCGGTCGGAGATTGATAAGGTTTTTACACCTTCGCCATGGAATTCAATTGACATGTAATCGGCACCGCTCGAACCTATCATTCCGATAATCCAGAGCGAAAGATCCTTGCCGAATACGCCGGCAGGTAGTTTCCCGTTAAGTGTTATTTTGATGGTTTCGGGCACCCTGAACCATGTTTCGCCCTGCCGCCACAGTCCGGCTGTTTCGGTACGGTCAATGCCCGCAGCGAACGCATTAAAGGCACCTGCGGTACAGGTATGACTGTCGCTGCCAACGATAATCATGTTTGGCCTGGCATAATCGCCCATGATCTGATGACAGATACCTTTTCCTACGTCATGAAATTTCTTGATTCCCTGTTCTTTAACAATGTCGCGGATTTTCTGGTAATCGTTTGCCAGTTCGGCACTTGTTGGAGGTGCGTTATGATCGAGAACAATGAGTAACTGATCAGCATCTTTAACTTTTTCGCCACCCATTTTTTTGAAAGTATTGGCGATACTGGCTGTATTATCATGAGTAAGGATAATATCTGGTTTTCGGAATACGATTGCGCCGGCTTCGGCACCCAGAATTTTTTCAGCAAATGTTTTTCCCATAATTTAATTATTTACAATTTATTTATCTGATTATGTTCACATTACAAAGTGTAAAATCGCAAAAACAACATTAGTTTTAAAGTGGTAAATTTCGAAAAAACTTATAACAAAACACGAAAAAGATTTTCGTACGCAAAAAAAAACTTCTGTACCCAAAAAGCACAGAAGTCATGTTTATAATTGTGATTTTCTGTTTAAAACCAGAAACCTATATCAACACCTAAGCGCGGGACAATTCCACTGTATCCATACTCGAAAACGCCATCATCATAATAATGATTATCCGAATCATACCCGAATGTTTTCCGAAGACCTCCGCCGGTATAAACATCAAGATTAATGCGGTTGGCAAATGAAAATGACCAGCCGAAAAGCATTCCGCCACCGAAAGCGTCAAATGAATCAGTTACCCACATATAATTGCCGTTGTAATCGTACTCATTACTTTCGGTTTCATAATATTCGTTCAGGAGATAGGGCGCAAAATACAACCTGTGGCTCACTTTGGGCTGAATTACAGTAAAAACATGAAATTTCATTTGTGCCTCGGTACGTACGCCCAACACTTTTTCGTAATCTGAGTCTTTAAAAGCAAGTCCTGCTGCAAACAGAAAACTGGTATTTGGATTGATAAATCTTTCGTATCCCATCTGAAATGTACTGCGGGTGAAGAGAGCTGCCGACATTTTCAGCATGTTTTTGTATTCGGGCGAGTTGGCTGTGGCAAGCACCTGGGCATTTGCTCCGGTTGCCATACTAAGTAAAACAATGACTGCAATAAGGATTTTTTTCATAATTGAGTGGCTAAAGGTTGGTTATTAGGTTAATGATAAATATAGGAGACAAACTTAAAGCATTGTTTAATTGGCTGATTACAAACAGATACAATAACATCAAATATTACTCCAAAATTGTGTTCTGCGCAACTTATTTTTAAGTTTGGCTAGTTTCAATTAAAATATTAACGATTTAGAAAATAAATTTGTACTTGTCAGTTTAATGATTACTTTTGCACTCCATTTTTGAAGGAACATAATCGTTTTTTCATAACCACTGGAGAGGTGGGTGAGTGGCTGAAACCAACAGTTTGCTAAACTGTCGTACTCGATTAGGGTACCGGGGGTTCGAATCCCCCCTTCTCCGCAGTTCTTTTTAACAGATTGAAACAAAACATAGTTCGGGGTATAGCGCAGTCCGGTTAGCGCACCTGGTTTGGGACCAGGGGGTCGTAGGTTCGAATCCTACTACCCCGACTTTTAGACCTGTAAGTCATTGATTTACAGGTCTTTTTATTTAGTAATAGTTTTTGAAATATTTTTTTTGAAAATATTTTTTAAAAGAGGTCATTTTTTGAATTGTAACTCGTCTATTTTCCCATAAGGTTTAAGATTTCTTCTTTTGTTTCAGCAACTTGAGCAGTAAATGGACTACCAAAATTGAATAAAATAATACTTCCTTTTTGAACATTTCTTATCAAAATAACATTGTCAATGTTTACTAATAACTTAGTTCCAGCAGTTCCAAGTTCTGTTAATTCTACTAAATTTTTCATAATTTTCAATTTTAGGGTTTTTTACTATTATCAAAATTACGCTAATATTAATCAATTGGATTAAGTGTTAATAAATAAACCCCTCCAGAAGGTTTAAATTAATTCTCTTTTCAATATATCAGTTTAACTAATATTTGTACTTTTACTGTAGTTATCAATTAATTCAAACCTCTAATTATTTTTAAAATGGGACTTTTCAAAAAGCTGTTCGGAAATGAACCTGCCGTTGAACAATCAATTATTGAACAATCAATCTTTAATCCTATATCTTTTATAGACAAACTAAGAGATGAAATAGGAATAGATTTTTATGGTATGGAAAACATTGTAGGTGAAGAAAAAGAAATAGGTTTAGATGAGGAATTACAAGGAATAATCAAACGAAAGTATATATTTTTTGAAGGGAAGTATTTTAATTTTGCAATTTTTTCAACTTATAATTCTGGTAAGTATAGTTTATTTCTAATTAAATCTAATTCAAATGAAAGAGATTTTAAAGATTTTATAGATAGTTTATACAAAGTCTTAGGAGAAGATTGGAAAGGTAGAGCTGAATTCAAATCTTATGATTTGTTGAAAATCCGTGGTGATATAAATTTACAAGAAGGATTAACTAATCAGGAATTAAGGGCTTGGAAGGATCCATCCACTGATTATGTTATTCGAGTATGTTTTACAGAAGTTGATAAGAATTTACTTTTAAATATAACTGAAGGTATATTATATTCTGGTCATTCATATTTAGAGGACTAAAATTATCACTACTTTCAGCAATCAACCAAATTTAAACAAATTTAAGTATGAATGATATTATCTTGCTTGTTCTGGGGTTTGTGTTTAGTATAGTAACATTAATTATCACAAAGGAATACAAAACCATAAAAGAAAATAAACAAAAAATATATCTAATTTTCTTATATCTTATTTTTTGGATAATTCCGATAGTCGCATTAGCGTATATTTGGATTTTTCCGAAAGGGAATATCGATATTTTCGTTTTATATCAAATTTTCAAAGTTTCCGGTTTAACCTTATATTTATCATTTGGTTTTTCCTTATTTGGATATTTTAAAAATAGAAAAATGATTTTAATTATGAATACTGAAATAGAGGACTTAAAAACTGAATCAGTATTATATAAGGAAAAAAATAAAAATTTAGATACATCAATTTATAATTTACAAACTCAAATAAATAATAAAGGGGAGGAACTTTCTTCAAATATTGGAGAAGTCAGACAATTAAAAGAAACAAATGAAACTTATGAAAAAAGAATTGAATATTTAGAGGACATAATTAAAAAATTGTTGGATGAACCTCACATCAGAAATCACACTAAATTAAACCCTACTGAATCGAGTTTTAGTAATTTAACAAAGAAATAAAAAAAAGGGAGACTTACGCCACCCCCTCAAAAAAACACTTAAACACCTTTTACTTTTTCCGTTTAAATTATATTCAGCATACCAATCTTTTGGCTCATCATTTTCCATAGTTATCATTCTTTTTACTTTATATATTAACCTGAAAGACTAAGTTATTTCCAAAAATAAAAAAGGAGATGTGAGCATCACTTTTGTTGTGATTTACAAGAGTTTTTCATTTCAGGCAAAAAAACCAAACATCTCCCCTCCCACTTCCTGATAAAAATTCATACTTTTGATTATGTAAAGAAACCGAAACCGGGATCCGTTTTAAAGCGGAAGCCTCCCATTCTGGA
>CAZBZA010000157.1:0-7162 GCA_964495865.1 uncultured Lentimicrobiaceae bacterium | reverse complement strand
ACTTAAGAGTGAAGTGTCTGCACACCAGCCATCAGTACCTACCCACCATCAACCCTCCAACAACAGCACATTCTCTCAAAATAACCCTGCCTCCGCCTGCAATTTTTCCCTAAATTTGCTCCTTTTAAGGTTAGCATAAAAGTTTCCCGATCATGATGGAAATGGTTAATGTGAGTTGGATCGTTACACTTCTGGCAATTTTTTCATTGTTTTTTATCCCTTCTGCCCTCAAAGCTTATACAGCAGCGTTCGCAGTGCTTATTAATGTTCTGATCACATCCTGGCTTGCCATTCCGGCATTAAATGGAAATAATGTTGAGTTTTTGATATATGCTGGTTCATTTTTAGGTGATATCCTGATACGGATCGACGGATTGTCGGCATGGTTTATTCTCATAATCAATTTCACTTCGCTCACTGGTGTTTTTTACGGTACCGGTTATCTTAAAGCCTACACCAATCCGTCGGCAAAGCTCACACTTCACTGGTCGCTTTTCATCCTCTTCCATTTATCGATGGTGTGGGTTTGCATGCTGCAGAATGGTTTTGCATTTCTGCTGGCATGGGAAGTAATGTCGCTCACATCCATGTTGTTAGTGATATTCGATCATCACAAAGGCCAGACTTTAAAAGCCGGAATTAACTACCTGGTTCAGATGCATATCAGTGTTGTTTTCCTCACAATCGGTTTTATATGGGTTTACAGTTCAACAGGTTCGTTCAGTTTCGAAGCCATTCGCAGTTTTTTTTTAACGAACAATAATACCTGGTTATTTCTCCTGTTTTTCGCAGGCTTTGGCCTGAAAGCAGGGTTTATTCCGTTACACAGCTGGCTTCCACACGCCCATCCCGCAGCGCCATCGCATATTTCGGGAGTTATGTCGGGTGTGATTGTGAAACTGGGAATTTATGGCATTTTCAGAATGATCAGTTTCCTGAATTCTGATTTCCTGATTTTAGGAGAGATAATTCTTTCACTGGCTGTACTTACCGGTATATATGGGATTCTGAATGCAGCTGTTCACCGCGACTTTAAAAAGATGTTAGCTTATTGCACCATCGAAAATATCGGAATCATCGGAATTGGGATCGGTATCGGGCTTATTGGCATTGGAAACGGCTCGCAGATTATGTATTTCCTTGGATTTGGGGGTGCTTTGCTGCATGTGCTTAATCATTCCTTATTCAAATCCTTGCTGTTTTATTCAGCCGGTTCAGTATATCAGCAAACACACACCCGCGATATGGAGAAACTGGGCGGACTTATAAAATCAATGCCCCGGACAGCTGCTGTATTTCTTATCGGGGCTGTTGCTATAGGCGGACTGCCTCCTTTTAACGGTTTTGTTTCCGAATTTATAATTTATATCGGGCTTATCGAAGGAATTCATGCCAGCAGCATCAGCGAAACAATTCTGTTTGTTCTTTCGCTGGCTGGATTGAGTATAATAGGTGGTTTGTCAGTACTTACTTTTGCGAAATCATTCGGAACGATATTTCTCGGCCAGCCTCGTACCGCACTTCATCATAAGCCACATGAAGTTCCGAATATGATGTTAGTGCCTCAGTATGTGATTATTGCAGTAATGCTCAGCGTTGCATTTGTGCCTCAGTTTTATATGCGGATTATTGGTAATACTTTAACCATGCTGAATCCGGCTAACACCGGAACTACAGTTCTGGCAGAAATAAGTGGCAGAATTTCGGGAATAAGCATGTATTCGCTTTTATTAATTGGAATAGCAGGTTTAGTCTGGGTAGTGCGTTCAAAAGTTATGAAAACCAGAATTCAACGGGTTGATGCAACCTGGGGATGTGGTTACACAGCACCAAACAGCCGTCAGCAATACACCGGCAAATCGTTTTCGAAACCCCTGGGTAAAATTTTCAACTTCCTGCTCATCGAAAAGAAACATTATACTGAAATAGAGAAAGGTGAAATATTTCCCTCGCAGAGATCGTACATTTCGCATTATTACGATTTTTTCGAACAGAATTTCATACAGCCCTTTACCCGCCGCTTAAACTGGTCAGTAAATTATTTCAGCTTTATTCAAAATGGCCGCATACAGTCGTATGTGTTGTATGGCATTGTATTTATACTTGCCATGTTTATTCTCACCGTATTTAATGTAGTTTCATGAACCTGGTAGCTGCATTCGTCCTGGTACCTATCGCAGGTATGTTCCTGATTCCTTTTTTAAAAGTGAACCGGAAAGGGATAATGACGTTTGCTTTGTTGATGGTAAATGCTTTGCTGTCAGGATATTTTGCTATTCAGAGTTTGCAGGGAGACGTGATTACTTTCATGCTTCCGGGAAGTTTTGTTACCGGCGAAATACCCTTGCGAATGGATGCGTTGTCCGGCTGGTTCATTCTTGTAATTAACATTGTGTTTGCAACAGGCGGATTTTATGGTTTGTTTTACATGAAAGCTTACCGTGAGCAACGCAACAACCTTACCTTACATAGCATAGCCATGCTGATACAACATGCAGCTATCATAAGCATTTGCGTGATTCAGAATAGTTTTGTTTTTCTGATTGCATGGGAAATTCTGGCTCTTGCATCGTTTCTCGTGATTATTTTTGATCATGAACATATTGCAACCATCAAAGCCGGGATCAATTATTTGATACAAGCCCATTTTTCGATAATATTTCTGATGATAGGGTTTATTTGGGTGGCTAACAAAACCGGAAGTTATGATTTTGAGGCAATTACAGCTTATACTGCATCGCTTCCCGGACCAGCATCGCTACTTTTATTTATATGCTTTTTCATTGCTTTCGCGATCAAAGCCGGATTTGTACCTTTCCATACCTGGTTGCCTTATGCGCATCCGGCTGCTCCTTCGCATGTTTCGGGTATGATGTCGGGCGTGATCATTAAAATCGGGATATTTGGCATACTGCGAATGTTACTTGTAATAAAAACTGATTTTGTAACGGTTGGATATATTATTCTTATTGTTTCCCTAATTTCAGGATTATATGGTGTGATGCTTGCCATCATACAGCACAATCTTAAAAAACTGCTTGCATACCACAGCATTGAAAATATAGGAATTATCGGAATAGGAATAGGTATCGGAAGTATCGGCATCGGGAATGGAAACCAGGTTCTGGCTACTTTAGGATTTGCCGGCGCACTTCTGCATACGCTGAATCATGCACTTTTCAAATCTTTGTTATTTTATGCTGCCGGAAATGTTTACCAGGCAACTCATACCATGGATATTGAAAAACTGGGCGGACTGATTAAACGAATGCCCCATACAGCCGGACTATTTTTAGTTGCAGCTATTGCCATTTGTGGAATTCCTCCTTTTAACGGCTTCATTTCCGAATTTATAATTTATACCGGTTTATACAACTGGATGCTTGATGCAACATTGCTTTCGTTACTGGCGGCAATATTCAGCACTGCTGGATTAGCGCTGATCGGTGGATTGGCAATGTTATGTTTTACAAAAGCGTTCGGAGTGGTTTTCCTGGGAACAGAGCGCCAAAAGTTACCCGATTCGTGTAAAGAAGTTCCTTTCGTACAACTTATACCCATGTATGCCTTGGCTGCAATTATCGTTTTAATCGGATTGTTCCCGATGGCATTTATAAACCTGTTATCGCAGCCGGTGAACCTTTTTACAGCACCTTTTTCGACTCACATAAACCTGGTTCAGGTAAGTACTTTTAAAGCTTTGCAACCTATAAGTATTGCGTCAATGATATTTATATTACTGGTAATAAGTATTTTGCTTTTACGAAAATTTGCCCTGAGCAACCACAAAGCAGTAACCGGTCCTACTTGGGGTTGTGGTTACGTAGCGCCAACTTCAAAACAGCAATATACCGCGGGTTCCTTCGTGCGTACTTACAGCAAACTCTTTGCGCCCTTTTTGCTTATCGGTAAACACGAAGAGGAAATCCGTGGAATTTTCCCTTCCGAAGGTAAATATCATACACACCCCTACGATGAAATGGAGAAATGGCTGATCGACAATCCGTTGAAAGCAAACAAATCATTTATGGGGCGTTTTACATTTTTGAATAACGGAAAACTTCAGATTTACATCCTGTACGGGGTAATTTTTATCCTTGCGGTTTTAAGTATTCCCGTTATTTACCAGAACGTTACGACCTTTTTTGATTTCTTAAAACATTTATAACCATGCTTAGTGTACTGCTGATTTTAATTGCTTCCATCTTTTTTACGGGTATTGTTATCCGTACAAAAAGTCTGGCTTCGGGTCGCAAAGGGCCGGGGATTATGCAGCCTGTGTTCGATGTAATACGGCTGTTCCGCAAAGGAGTGGTGTACAGCGAAACCACCAGTTTTGTTTTTCAGATTGCGCCGACCATATATTTTGCTTCTGTTATAATGGCTATGCTGGTGGTTCCATTCGGGCAATCGAAGGGTGTGCTGAGTTTCGATGGCGACTTTATCTTTTTCGCTTATGTGCTGGCATTGGGAAAATTTTTCAGCATAATCGCAGCTTTGGATACAGGAAGCAGTTTCGAAGGCATGGGAGCCAGCCGCGAAGCTTTGTACTCGATGTTTGCCGAGCCTGCCTTTTTCATTCTTATGGGTTCGCTGGCATTGTTATCAGGACATACATCGTTTCAGGAAATTTTTGCAGCACTTCATATTGGTTCGCAGATCAGTTATGCGCTAGCTGCCCTGGCTACGTTCGTACTGCTTATGATTGCCATGATCGAAAGCAGCCGCATGCCCATCGACGATCCTAAAACCCATCTCGAACTCACTATGATCCACGAAGTTATGATACTGGATAACAGCGGATTTGATCTGGGACTGATCCTTACTGCAGGTTATCTCAAATTTGCAATCTACGGCGCACTTATCGTGAACCTGTTTATTGGCGTTATACCTTACCAGTATTCGATTACAGCATTTTTTGCCATGCAGTTCCTTATGGCGGTTACAATCGGTTTGATTGAGTCGTTTATGGCAAGGTTCCGTATGAGCCATAATCCGCAGTTTATTGTAGCGCTTACTTCGGTGAGCCTGCTTATCTTCTTCGGAGTTCTGCTGATACTTCAAAAATTCATGTAAACTGTTTAAATACAAATCTGTACGATGATACATGTACTTTTAATAACCTTTATAATAACGCTTTTTTATATGGCTATCGCCAACAGGCTGATGACTTATATTAAAGTGCTGGCCTTGCAGGGAGTGCTGCTGTTCTTCGTGGTTTTCATCCAACTGAACGAAATCAATACATTGAACCTGGTGTTAATCCTTTTGGAAACCATCATATTCAAGTCGATTGCGGTGCCAATGTTTCTGGCCTATCTGCTGAAGCGAAATAATATAACCCGTGAAGCTGAGCCTTTCCTTCCGAATTTCGTTTCGCTTGTTATCACCACTTTTATTGTTGTGATTACTATATTGATTTCCAATACGATAAAGGACGTTCACCTGGATAAAATTTTCTTTGTGGTGGCTCTTTCAACTTTGTTCTTCGGACTATACCTGATTGCGACACGACGGAAAATTATCACTCACGTTATGGGTTATATGGTAATTGAAAATGGTGTTTTTGTCCTTTCACTGGCTGTGGGTAACGAAATGCCGATGTTGGTGAACCTGGGGATTCTGCTTGATATTTTTGCCAGTGTGCTGATACTGGGAATTTTTCTTAATAAAATCGGGGATGTATTTAAGGATGTGGATGTGGATCAGCTCAGTAATTTGAAGGATTATTAACAGGCAAAACCAGGAAAACGATGATTGGAATTTATTTGTCAGGAGCCTTAGCCATTGTAATTGCCTTGTTTTTTACCAGGAATAAGACAATTGAATATTCGCTTACAGGACTTTTCCTTTTGCTGCAATCGGTATTTACAGTTCATGCATTTTTAAACAAAGGTGTTACCGAACTGGTTTATTTTACATACGATTCGCTTGGATTGGTGCTGCTGGTTACACTCACTATTATTGCCATTCCCGCCGCGATGCACAGCCGGATTTATATCGAGAACCATAAGGAAAATGCCCAGACCAGGGCTATTTACCTGTCTGCACTGGTGATGCTGATCATGGCCATAAGTGCCGGATACCTTTCAAACCACATTGCAGTTACCTGGATTTTTACCGAAATAACCACCCTGAGCGCCTCAGCTCTGATATACCACCACCGTAATAAACTGGCGCTCGAAGGAACCTGGAAATATGTTTTCATCTGTGCCATCAGCATCACATTTATTTTTATCGGGATACTTTTCCTGAGTCTTTCGTTACAACATGCCGGCAGTGATGACCTGTCGTTCAGTAACCTGCTGGCAAAAAGCGATCAACTGAATCCGGTATGGCTCAGGATGGCGTTCCTGTTTATTTTTACCGGATTTACGGCAAAACTGGGATTGGTTCCTATGTTTACCGCCGGAATTGACGCCAAAGATACCGCTCCCGCGCCTGCTGGTGCATTGCTGGCAAGCGTACTGATGAACCTGGGGTTTGTCGGGATTTTCCGCTTTTACATTGTAGTTGCCAATACTCCTTTGCTCCACTGGGCGCAGTTGGTGGTGGGTTCCGCCGCTTTCCTTTCGCTGTTTGTGGCAACGGTTTACATGATGAAAGTGAAGAATATCAAACGAATGTTCGCATATTCCGGCATTGAGCATATGGGGATTGTAATGCTTGGAGTTGCCGCCGGAGGAATAGGATATTACGCTGCTGTTCTTCATGTTGTGTTGCATGCTTTCGTGAAATCCAGTTTGTTCTTTCAGTTTAACCAGTTGTACAGGGTTTTTCAAAACAAGAGTATTTACCATGTTGGCAATTACTTTAAATACAACGCTACCGGTGCTATGGTGCTGCTGCTGGGATTTATCAGTTCAACGGCCATGCCGCCATCCGGACTTTTTGTTAGCGAATTTCTGATCTTTAAATCATTATTCGATGCCGGTCAAATTGTACTTCTGATAGCTGTTCTGCTGCTTCTTACCATGATCATCTGGTCTTTCGGAAAGAATATTTTCAAAGTCCTTTTTATTCCTGCAGTTGGATTTGACGATTCGAATGTTGAAAAAATAAGCCCGTGGGAATCCGTTTCGCAGTTTTTGTTGCTTGCCTTTGCGGTGTACCTTGGACTCAATCCGCCTGCTGTGTTTGTTCAGTTGCTGAAAGAGAGTGT